>CAUVOA010000001.1:0-25675 GCA_963553545.1 uncultured Candidatus Saccharibacteria bacterium
TGAAAGTCAGCCTAAATCTTATCAAACAATTGATTAATTTTGAATTGCCTCCCGTGGATGAGTTGGTGGCGCGGGTCAATCAACAGCTTGGCGGCGTCGAAGAGGTGATCGACCTCAAGGCCAAATATGGTGGCGCACGAATCGTTCGGGTGGTTGAGTGCGCCAAGCACCCTAATGCTGATCGGCTGAGTGTGACCAAGATTGATGATGGTGGCGCGGTGGCGGATGTGCCACGTGATGAGAACGGCCTGGTGCAGGTGGTCTGCGGCGCGCCAAATGTACATGCAGATATGTGGGCTATTTGGCTGCCGCCGAAAAGTATGGTGCCGGCAAGTTTTGATGACGACGAGCCGTTTGTGCTGGACGCGCGGCCACTGCGCGGTGTGCTCAGCCAAGGCATGTTGGCGGCAGCGGATGAGCTGGATATCGGCACGGATCACGAGGGGATTATTGAAATTCATGAACACGACGTGCCGGCGGGTGTTGAGCTAACGGCGGGTACTCATTTCGCGGAAACGTTTGGTTTGGACGACTATGTGCTGGATATTGAAAACAAGATGTTTACTCACCGTCCGGATTGTTTCGGGCAGCTCGGCGTGGCGCGCGAGATTGCCGGTATTTTTCACCAGCAGTTCACTAGCCCCGAGTGGTACAAATCGGAGCAGCAATTTTCTGGCGCTGAGGGTCTGGAGCTAACAGTAACGAACGAAGCACCTGAACTAGTGCCGCGATTCATGGCGGTGGCAATCCGTGACGTTACCGTGGGTTCAAGCCCATTGTGGCTGCAATGTAAATTGGTGGCGATGGGCGGCAAGCCGATCAATAACATTGTCGACGCGACAAATTACATGATGCTCATGACGGCGCAGCCAACGCACGCCTATGATTATGATAAATTGCGCGGGTCTACACTCGAGGCGCGGCTGGCTCGTGACGGCGAGAAAGTTAGCTTGCTGAATGGCAAGGAATATGAGCTGACGACGGACGACATCGTCATAGCTGATGGCGAGGGCGTGATCGGCCTGGCGGGAATTATGGGAGGTGCCGACACCGAGGTTTCAAGTGACACTAAGAATATCGTCCTTGAATGCGCTAATTTTGACATGTATGCGCTGCGCCGCACCGCTATGCGCCATGGTATTTTCACTGATGCTATGACGCGGTTTAACAAAGGACAATCGCCGCTACAAAATGCCGCCGTATTGAAACAGCTGATGGGCATGGTTGGCGGGGTGCAGACCAGTGAAGTAGAGGATAAGTGTAATACCGCTATTTTTGCTGAAAACAAGTTACTAAGAAAAGCTATTCTGCCAGAATTTCTAATGGAGCGACTGGGGAAGAAATTTGAAAGCGCTGAAGTTGTATCAATGCTTGGCAATGTTGAAATCAGTGTAAAAGAACATACTGTGATGATGGATGAAAGCTATGAAAACGATATAGGTAGCTTGCGCGATAACCGATTAAGACACGTTGAGCAAGAGGCGATGTATGTTCAGCCGCCATTCTGGCGCACCGACCTTGAGCTGCCAGAGGATATTGTCGAAGAGGTCGGCCGGCTGTATGGCTTTGATAAATTGCCGCGCCAATTGCCACGTCGTAGCATCAAATCAACACCGAAAAACTTGCGTCGTGAGCTAAAAAACGCCGTTCGCCAAAGTCTGTCGCGTGCTGGCGCTAACGAAGTCTTGACCTATAGCTTCGTTCACGAACGCATCCTGAAAAATGCCGAGCAAGACATCAGCCAGGCATACAAATTATCGAACGCCCTCAGTCCTGATTTGCAATATTACCGCTTGACGGTGTTACCAAGTTTGCTTGATAAGGTTCACGCCAACATCAAGGCTGGGCATGATGAATTTGCCTTGTTTGAAATGGGCAAGGGGCATGTCAAAATGCATGGCCTAGGCGAAGATGGCCTGCCAGAAGCCAGTCAGTTTACGGACATGGTTTATGCCGCCAAAAAGCCGGGAGCGGGTGCGCCATTTTACAAAATTCGTCGCTTGGTTGAGCAGTTGGCGCATGATCTTGGTACAGAGTTAGTATTTAAGCCGATTGAACAAGAACGTAATTTCCCAGTCACGGCACCGTTTGACCAATCACGCAGTGCATTGGTTGAGACAACTGACGGAACGTTCATTGGCATAGTCGGCGAGCTGAAGCAGTCGGTCGTCAAGAATTTCAAATTGCCGGCGTACGTAGCTGCGGCCAGCTTGGATACAGCTGGCCTAGAGGCCGTCTACGCCAAGCACGGTAGTCATTACCAACCGCTCAGCCGCTATCCATCAACCAGTCGCGATATTTCGCTGAAACTACCAACTAATATCAATTATGCATCTGTCGCTCAAGGCATTGATCGCATTCTCAAAACGGTGGATATTGATGTAGCCTTTCATGCGGTATCCATATACCAGCCATCAAACGATGCGACAACAAAAACCTTGACCTTCCGCTTAGTCTTTACCAGCCATCAGCGCACTTTGGTTGATTCCGACATCACGCCGATCATCGAATCGATCCAGCAGACCATGCAACAAACTTACGGCGCGGAGCTTGTCTGATGAAATCGCTGCTCCGCACCCTTGGCTATACGCACAATATGCTGCCGTTTTATGTCAAGATTAGCCTGTGTTCGATATTGGTGGCGTTGACTGGCATCGCCATGCCGTATGTCATATCGCGGGCTACTACTTTGATGGTGGAAGTGGTGGAAGGCAATAATATCGGCGTTGGTCAGGTATTGTGGCTGGCGGCTTTGCTACTGGTGTTTGATGTTGCTAACGTGTTGATTCGCAACTTAGGCGGCTACTGGGGCGATGTTATGTCCACCAAGCTCAAAGCGCAGTTGTCGACGCATTATTATCACCACTTGCTTAGTCTGCCACAAAGTTATTTTGATGGGGAATTGACGGGCACCATCATCAACCGCCTGAACCGCGCCATCACTGAGATGAGTAATTTCCTGAATATGTTTGCAAACAATTTCCTGCAAATGCTTCTGACCAGCTGTATCACAATTGGTATCGTGCTGACGTACAGCTTAGAGCTGGCACTGCTGGTATTGATATTGTATCCGTTGTTCATCTGGCTGGCAGTATTGACCAGCAAAAAATGGCGTTATTTCCAGTCAAATAAAAATCACGAAGTCGATATGGCTAGCGGCCGATTTGCAGAAGTCGTATCGCAAATCAAAGTGGTCAAAAGCTATGTTCGCGAAAGTTTAGAGTACCGACATTTTACCAAACGTTACCGTAAAACCATCGCCGTAACGCGCAAGCAGTCGCGCTATTGGCACAAAATGGACGTCATTCGTGGGCTTATTTTGAGCATCGTTTTTTTCCTCATCTTTGCCTACATTTTTGTTCAGACGACCGAGAAGAAGTTTACGATTGGTGAGATGATTTTGCTTATCACCTTGATCAATAATCTGCGAACGCCACTCTTTAGTATGAGCTTCATCGTTGATGGCTTTCAAAAAGCAGTGTCGGGGAGTAAAGATTTCATTGCGGCCATGGAGCTCAAACCTGGTATCAAGGACGCGCCTGATGCAGCTCACCTAAACACAAAAAAGGCGACGATTTCCTTTGACGATGTGTCGTTCCGATATGCTAGCGTGCCAAATCGTCCAGTCCTGCACAACATTTCCTTCACAATTCCTGCTGGCAAGCGCGTGGCTTTAGTCGGTGAATCTGGCGGTGGTAAAACCACAATTACCAATTTGTTGATGCGGCTGTATGAACGTGATAGTGGCGTCATTTCAGTCAATGACACTGACATTCGCAACCTGACCCAGCGCAGTTTGCGCGGACATATTGCGACCGTTTTTCAAGACCCTGTACTCTTTTCGGGCACCATTCGTGAAAATATCGCCTATGGCAAAGCCGATGCAACGGACAAGGAGATTTTTGCGGCTGCCAAAGCTGCTAACGCCGATGAGTTTATTCGCCAGCTGGACTATGGCTACGACACGCAGATCGGTGAGCACGGTCTGAAGCTTTCAGGGGGTCAAAAGCAGCGCATCGCCATCGCCCGCGCGGTGTTAAAAGACGCGCCGATCTTGATACTAGACGAGGCAACCAGCAATTTGGATAATAAAAATGAGCACCTGGTGCAGCAAGCGCTTGATCGGTTGATGAAAGGCCGCACTACATTGATCATCGCTCACCGCTTGTCGACCATTGCAGCGGTTGATACCATCATCACCCTGAAAAATGGGCGAGTTGATGAGATTGGGTCGCCAGATGAATTGGCCAAAACAAATGGTATCTATGCCAAGCTGCTGGAGCTACAGAAGAATCCTGGGGTAGCGGGCGAGCGGTTGGCTGCGTATGACATTGCCGCTGAGCCAAAAGTTGATGTATAATAGGACAAATAGAGGAGGATGAGATATGGCGATAGCAAGATCGCAAAGAATAGGAATTTGGATTATTACAATCACGATGTTGGTGGGTACGGTTGGCGGATTTATCGCCATGATGGTGGCCCCGGGCAATGAAGCCAAAGATCAAGCTGAACTACAGCGAGCGCAAGAAAGCTATAAAGCAGCAAATACAGAACGCCAAAAGAAAGTTGAGGCGCAGACAGCAGAATTAAACAATAAATATTATGCTAAATTCGCCGAGTTCAGTTCGCGAGTCGGTGCGTTTGAGGCGGGTGATGTAAAAGAACTCGGTAAAGAGGACTTAGTGGAAGGTGACGGCGCAGAAGTCAAAGATGACACCAAATTTGCAGTGTATTACATTGGCTGGAACGCCAAGGGTGAAGTATTTGACCAGTCAATTGCTGATGGTAAGTTGAAAGCACCATTTGCCATAAACGGTCCGGCAAATACGGCAGTCATCCAGGGTTGGAAAGAGGGCCTAGTTGGGATGAAGATCGGTGGCGTGCGCGAACTGACGATTCCAGCTGACAAAGCATACGGCAGCCAAGGTCAAGGCGACAAAATTCCTGCCAATGCACCACTGAAATTTGTCATCATGGTTATCGAAAAGCCAGCAGATATTCCGCAACCAGAAATGCCAGAAATCATCAAACGATATTACAAGTCAAGGGGGCTCAATGTCTAAAGAAGTTATCATCGTTGGCGCTGGTCCAAGCGCACTCACGGCCGCAATTTATCTGTCGCGCGAGGACGTGCCGACGACACTGTATGAACGTGGCGTGGTCGGCGGCATGGCGGCCATTACTGATCAAATTGACAATTACCCAGGGTTTGCCGAGGGTGTGACCGGTATGAAATTGGCGTCCGAGCTGCAGCAGCAAGCTGAGCGGTTCGGCGCGGATATCGAGTACGGTGACGTGACGGAGCTGAAGCAAGTTGATGGAGAATTGGAATTGACGGTTGATGGTCAGTCAGTACGAGCCAAGGCTGTACTGCTGGCGACTGGCTCAAATCACCGCAAACTGGGTGTACCAGGCGAAGACGAATTGTATGGCCGCGGCGTGCATTACTGTGCGACGTGCGACGGCGCGTTTTATCGCGACAAGCGCTTAATCGTCGTTGGCGGCGGTAATTCGGCGGTACAGGAGGCGATCTTTTTGACCCGCTACGCCAGCCACATCGACCTGTTGGTGCGCAGTAAATTGCGCGCTAGCGATGTCTTGCAAAAAGAATTACAAAAGTATGTCGATGAGGGCAAAATAACCGTACATATCGGTGCGACGACTGATGAAATTATCGTCAAAGACGACAAATTCTACGGCGTCAAATCGACCCAGAACGGCGAGCAGAAAGAATTTATGGCAGACGGCTTGTTCGTCTTCATCGGCTTGATTCCAAACACGCAGTTTTTGGCGGACTCAGATGTTGAGCTGGACTTAGGCGGGCACATCGTTACCGACGAACACCTGCACACTAACATCCCAGGTGTCTTTGCTTCGGGTGACGTCCGTTCGGGCGCGACCATGCAAATCGCTTCGGCAGTTGGTGAGGGCGCGGTCGCAGCCTTGCAGATTCGTGAATATTTACAAGAAAAAGCCAGAGAGGAGTAGTATATGGCAGACTTTAACCAAATTTTGACACCTGGTGACGTAGAAAACGGCATCGTGAATGTTGTCGTTGAGATTCCGCAGGGCTCAAATCACAAGATTGAATGGAACCGTGAGCTGGCAGTGATGCAGCTGGACCGCGTTGAGCCAGCAATTTTCGCCAAGCCAACTAACTATGGTTTCATCCCGCAGACCTTGGATGAGGACGGCGACGAATTGGACGCCTTGATCATCACTGACCAGCCGTTGACAACAGGCATTTTCATGGAAGCAAAGGTCATCGGTGTACTGGAGTTTGTTGATGATGATGAAGTTGACGATAAGGTGATCGTGGTGCCAGCTGATGATCGCAATACTGGCGATGCTATCAATTCGTTGGAAGATTTGCCGCCACAGCTGCTCAAGCAAATTGAGCATCATTTCAATCACTACAAAGATATGAAAAAGCCAGGCTCGACAGTCGTCAAGGGCTTTGGCGATGTTGAGCGAGCCAAGCAAATCATCCGCGATTCGATCACTCGCTGGAACGAGCAAGCGTAAGAGTATCGACGCAACAAAACAATATCACACCTCACTCAGAGTACTCTTTACAGGTGACCTACGGTCAGCCTGTGGCGTTCGGCTGACGGGGCTTTCGCGCCCGTCACGGCCCCTGAGATGAGGGTGATATTGTTTTTTATATTCCGCCTACAAGATTGTACCGTTGATTATCGATGCCGAAACAGTGACGAGACGCCGCCGGTCAATTGTTGCAAGATGCCACCACTACGCGACAATTGCAAACGCAGCTTGTCTTTAGCGTGAGGCGTTATGATCAGTTCGCGCCAATCCGGCTTCGGGTGGGCGGATTTATTGGTCAACACTTCTATGGTGTCGCCGTGCCGCAAATGATAGGTAAATGGCTTCATGACGCCATTGATTTTGAAACCACTGGCGTGTGCCGCGATGTCGGAGTGAATGCGGTAGGCATAATCTAGCGGGAAGGCACCGCGCGGCAAATCGTAAATATCGCCTTTCGGAGAATACACGAAAATGCGGTCTGAGAACAATTTCATGCGGAACTTATTAGAATCAAATCGTTTGCCTTCGCCAGCCAATGCTGCCGCTTCCTGAAGCTCACGAATCCATGACAAATCTGCTGGCATAGCACCCATACGACCTTTTTTGTACGCATCGGTTAACTTCTGCTCATTGTAGTGGAAGCTGGCCGCCAAACCACGCTCAGCGTATTCGTGCATCTCTTTGGTACGAATTTGAAATTCAACAATTTGCCCACTCGGCGTTTGCACAGTGGTGTGTAGACTTTGGTAGCCATTCGGCTTTGGGTTAGCAACATAATCTTTGATTCGCTCGTACATCGGCTGATACATATCGTGCAAAATCCCCAGAACCAAATATCCCGTCGACAAATCATCGACAATCACTCGCAGGGCGATCAAATCATAAATCTTATCGATATCGCCGACCTTATCAAGTTTTTTGAACAGGCTGTAGACGCTTTTGACGCGGCCGTCCATCTGGAAAACCAGCTTTTCTTCCTTTAGTCGCGCCTCGACTTCGCGGCGAACACGGTCTAGTTTTCGCTGCGATTTTTTCAAGCGACTATCCATTAAACTTTTGGTGCGGTGAAAATCTTTCGGCATCAAATATTTGAAGCTCAATTCTTCCAGCTGCACACGCACGCGTCCCATGTTCAACCGGTCCGCCAGCGGCGCAAACACCTCGATCGTCTCGCGGGCAATTTTCTTCTGCTTCTCAGGCGACATAAATTGCAGCGTCCGCATATTGTGCAGGCGATCCGCCAGTTTGATGATGATCACGCGCACATCTTCACCGACCGCGATCATCAGCTTGGTCAAATTGTCCTTGGTATGCGGCAAATAGCTGTCCAGGCTACGCATGCCAGCGCGCGCCTGTGAAACCTTGGTCACGCCATCCACCAAGAACGCCACATCTCGTCCAAATAAACTCTCCAGTTCATCTAGCGTTGCGTCGGTGTCCTCGACCGTGTCATGCAGTACGCCCGCCACCACCGTGTCGATGTCCATGCCCCACTCAATCAAAATCTCGGCCACCGCCAGCGGGTGATTGATATACGGCTCGCCGCTTTTGCGTTTTTGTCCAGCGTGTTTCTCAGTCGCATAGTCAATCGCACTCGCCAAAACCAGCACTGGCACTTCGTCATACTTTTGCCCAGCTGTGGCGAGTAGCTCTTCACGCGTCATATATATAGTATAACATTATGGTATAATAATAGGATGAAAAATCCGCTCGTCCGACGCCTGGCGCCACTGTTTATTGCGAAATTCTTGCTGTGCTTCGTGTTTTGGTATTCCATCGAAAAACTATTTATGTACAGCATAGGATTCAATGATGCTAGTATTGGTTTGATGGCGGCGATTTATGCGGTAATGTCAGTCTTAATGGAAGTACCATCTGGTGTGCTGGCGGATCGTTGGAGTCGAAAGGGTGTTATGATTCTGTCGGCTTTGAGTATGCTGTTAAGTAGCTATTTTGGGTGGATTAGCAATGACCCATCACTGTATGTCGTATCGGCAGCATTCTGGGGATTCTTTGACGCTCTTGCTAGTGGTACTGGCTCAGCCATGATCTATGACTTGCTTAAAGAAGAACAGGGACATACAAGAAACTATGATAAGATTTTGGGTCGCTTTGAGATGCTTGGCGGCATCGCTTTAATTATCAGTGCATTATTGGGCGGATGGCTGGCGTCTGCTACATCGCTTAGGTCGGCGTTCTTTGCGACAATTATTACCGCAGGGTTAGCAGCAGTGGTCTTATTGTTCTATCGAGACACAACGATTCACAAACAATCAACCGATGCGAAATTGATTGAGCATACGAAGGGTACGTTTGCGGCTGTTTTCAAGAACCCTGACCTTGCTTGGCTGGTGGTTGTTATGCTGGTAGTATTTTTGGTGCAGAAAATGAACGGTGAGTTCTATCAGCTATGGTATGCGGCGTTGTCTATGCCGGCAGCATTGTTTGGTATAGCAGGAGCTATCATCACGGGTACATATAGTTCTGGTGGTGCAGTCGTTCGCTTCTTTGCCACTCGACGACGAGTCCTATTGGCGCTAGCTGTCTGCTTCATCTCCGCAATTGGCATGACTGTCAGTCCGTCATTTTGGCTAACCGTTGGACTGCAGTTTGTCATTGGTACATTGTCGTTTGCACTAGTTCTTGCGCTGACGTCAAAAATGCAGCACTATCTACCATCAAAATATCGCGCTGGTGCTGGTTCGGTGATCAATACTGTTGGTCGTCTGATATTCATCCCATGCGCATTACTATTTGGTTTTCTGTCAAATGCTACAAGTATTTTTATTGCAGGGTCTATGACGGTTGTATTTATCGGCATTGGTCTATTTGCAGAGTTTCACGCTAGAAGAGAAAAATAGTTTGGTATATAATAGTAGAAAAGGCTAACGCTTAACAGGGAGGGCAGTATGGCAGCAACAAGAATAGCAATTAACGGCTTTGGGCGGATTGGGCGCAATGCGTTTAAGATTGCGCGTGAGCGTAGCGACCTAGAGATTGTCGCTATCAATGATTTGACGGACACTAAAACATTGGCATATTTACTCAAGCATGACAGCAACTACGGTGAATACGGCCGCCAAGTGACGTTTACGGAAAATGAACTCATCGTCGATGGTCAATCTGTCAAGGTTTTGGCAGAGAAAGAGCCGCCGCAATTGCCATGGAAAGATATGAATATCGATGTAGTGATTGAATCGACTGGCTTCTTTACTGACAAAGAGGGCGCGGGCAAACACTTGGAAGCTGGTGCGAAACGTGTCGTCATCAGTGGTCCAACCAAGTCTGATGGTGTGGATACGATTGTATTTGGTACCAATGACGACAAGATCGCCTCGGCAACGCCGATTGTGTCAAATGCCAGTTGTACCACTAACAGTTTGGGCGCAGTGATGGCTGTCCTGGACACAGAGTTTGGCGTGGAAAAATCAATGCTGACGACAGTGCACAGTTACACTGCTAGCCAAAGATTGCAGGACGCGCCAGCTAAGGACCTGCGCGAAGGTCGCAATGCCGCTGAGAACATGGTGCCAACAACAACAGGTGCAGCAATCGCCGTGACAAAAACCCTGCCGCAACTAACTGGTAAGTTTGACGGACTGAGTGTTCGTGTACCGACGCCAGTGGTGTCGCTCAGTGATGTGACGGCGCTACTTCGGCGCGATGTGACGGTCGAGCAGGTGAACGAGGCGTTCAAAAAAGCAGCTCAAGACACGTTCTATCAAGGTATTTTGGGTGTCAGTGAAGAGCCTCTCGTCAGTCGCGACTTTATCGGCAATTCGCACTCTGGGGTTGTTGATTTGCCACTGACTAAAGTGGTTGGTGGTAATTTGATCAAAGTCATGGTTTGGTATGACAATGAATGGGGCTATTCAAACCGTTTGGTGGAGTTGGTGGCAGACATTGGCGCTGTATTGAAACGCGCTGGCTAATTTGCAAAAAGCTCCTAAACCGCTTATACTTATGAGTATGAAAATTTACTTGGGATCTGATCATCGCGGCTTTCTGTTGAAAGAAAAAGTCTTTGCGTATTTGGTGAAAAATAACTATGAAGTCGAAGACGTCGGTGGGCGAGAGTTGAACCCAGATGATGATTTTCCTCAATTTGCTCAAGCGGCGGCTTTGCGGGTGATTGGTGATGAGTCGGACGATCCGCGAGCAATTTTGATCTGTGGTGGCGGTCAGGGGATGTGCATGGCGGCGAACCGTTTCAAGGGGATTCGTGCCAGCGTCATTTGGGATGCTTACGAAGCCAAAATGACACGCCAGGACAATAACTCAAATGTGTTGTGTTTGCCGGCTCGTGTTTTGGAGGACAATGAAGCGGCGTGGAAGGGAATCATGGAAACATGGCTTAACACTCCGTATATTAATGCACCAAGATTTAATAGGCGCAATGCGCAGTTGGACCAATTATTATGACCACAGTAATCACTCCCAGTATTTTGGCTGAAAATGTTGATCAGTACAAAGAGCAAATTGAGCGAATCACTGGTTTTGCCGAGCGAGCACACGTTGATATTTCTGATGGGCAATTTGCGCCAAACTTGACAGTTGGTTTGCGAGATTTATGGGCACCAGAAGGCTGGCAAATTGATATTCATGCCATGGTGAAAAATGTCGATGAATACATAGAAGATTTGGTGGCGCTACGCCCAAATATGATTTTGCTCCACGCTGAGTCTGACGGCGACGTCCTCGGCGCGCTGCAGAAAATCAAACAAGCAGATATCAAAGCTGGCTTGGTATTGATGCGCCCAACCGTTCCCAGTACCGTCGTTGACCTTATCAAGGCAGCAGATCACGTCATGATATTTTCTGGTGAGCTTGGTCGTTTTGGTGGCAGTGCCAGTTTGATGCAATTGGAAAAAATTCGTCTCATCAAAGACATCAATCCTGCTGTAGAGATTGGCTGGGATGGCGGTGTCATGCCAGACAACGCCTATGGCTTGGCGCATAGTGGCGTCAATGTTTTAGTGGTTGGTGGTGCTATCCAAAAATCGCCAAATCCTCGAGAAGCCTATCAAAACATTCAAAATGAAATTAACAAAAAGGGCATGTTGGGCTAGTGCCGCCAAACGTCACGTGTAAACAATTGGAGCAGCATGCTTCGTCAGTGCGCCGCTCCACCATCACCATGCTGGAGCAGGCTGGTAGTGGTCACACTGCTGGCGCCTTAGGCTTGGCGGACATCATGAAGGCCTTGTATTTTGCCGTGCTTCGCGTCAGCCCGGAGAATCCTGATTGGGCCGAACGAGATCTTTTTGTGATGAGTAACGGTCACTGCGCGCCGGTACTGTACGCGACTTTGGCGGAGCGTGGTTTCTTGCCCAGGACAGAATTGGTGACACTCAGACAGTTTGGCTCTCGACTGCAGGGGCATCCAGAACGTCAAGCGCTACCTGGTGTTGAGACGACTAGCGGGCCCTTGGGTTCGGGCCTGAGTCAGGCTTCTGGCATGGCGTACCATGTGCGATATGTACATCCACAGCCTAAACGATTCGTCTATTGTCTGATGGGCGATGGTGAATTAGACGAAGGTAATATCTGGGAAGCAGCGATGTTTGCTAGTAAATACAACTTGGGCAATCTCATCGGTATCGTTGATCGTAACAATATTCAAATTGGCGGCAGTACTGAGGACGTCATGCCACTGGAAGATCTACAAGGAAAATGGCGGAGTTTTGGTTGGCACGTTCAGGAGATTGATGGGCACAACATGGAGAGCATCTGTGAAGCCATGAGTATAGCTCGCGCTACTACTGACAAGCCAAGCGTCATCATCGCCCACACTATACCAGGCAAAGGAGTGGATTTTATGGAAGGCGACTACCATTGGCATGGGAAAGTTCCTACTGCCGAGGAAGCACAGCGAGCGCTGGCCCAGCTGGAGGATAGAAAATGATGCACCTGCGTGACAACTGGCAAACGCCCACGCATGCTTCGGTCCGAGGTGGCTTTGGTGAAGGCCTGGTTGAGGTAGCCAAGCAGGACGACCACGTCGTGGCGTTGAGCGCAGACTTGGTAGAAAGCGTCGGCTTTGGTAAATTTGCCGAGCATATCGGTGCGCCGAGACTCATTGAAGTTGGTGTGGCGGAGCAGAACTTAGTGACGGTAGCGTCTGGGCTGGCAGCTATGGGCAATATCCCGTTTGCCGCTAGCTACGCTTCTTTTAGTCCGGGGCGCAACTGGGAGCAGATTCGGACGACGATTTGTCTCAATAATCAGCCAGTCAAGGTGGTTGGTTCGCATGCCGGCTTGAATGTTGGTCCAGATGGTGCGACCCACCAAATGCTGGAAGATATCGCGCTGATGCGGAGCTTGCCAAATATGGTGGTGCTGGCGCCGGGCGATGCGTATGAGGCTAAACTGATGGCGGCAGTGATGGCGACCGACTCACGGCCAAATTATGTGCGGTTGCCGCGGGCTGATATGCCACTGTTTTTAAATCAGGCAATATTTGAAATCGGCAAGAGCTATACTCTGCGCCAGGGAACAGACGTGGCGTTGCTGGGCACTGGCACGATGACCTATCAATTACTACTGGCAGCGGAAATACTGGTAAATCGGCATAGCGTCCAGGCGGAGGTCATTCATTTCCCAACCATCAAGCCGTTGGATGAGGCGGCGGTGCTTGGTGCTGCCCAAAAATGCGGCCGTGTGGTGACGGCCGAAGAGGGGCAAATCGCTGGCGGGTTTGGTTCAAGCGTGGCGGAACTACTCAGTGAGCATTTACCGGTGAAAGTGAAACGAATTGGCGTCAATGACATGTTTGGTGAGTCTGGCTCAATGGTCGAGCTGTGGCAAAAGCACGGCCTGGACGTCGACTCGGTAGTTAGTAGCGTAGTCGATTTTCTCCAATGAAAATAGCCCACCGAAAACGTGCTCAAGCTGAAACTGGATAACTCAACCCAGGAAACGCGAGAAATTGCGTCTCAACTCAGATTGAACCAGTTTTCAGCGAGCTATTTTCGGTGGGCGTCAGCCCTCTCAGCCCTCCATGTACTTTTGCAGTATAGTACAGATACAGGCGCTGATTAGCGCCGGTACGTACAGGGGGACAGGGAGCTCGCCCAGGTAGTGTGTCATAACATAACACACTACATAGACGGTAACACCTGTAATACCCCCTAAAAAGAGGGCAAATTTCCATGACATTTTTCCCTCCTTTCAGGAAAAAATGCGCTCGAAGCTAAAGGGCAACTTCTACCCTTAGACGAACTTCGAGCAGAAGCTACTTGTAATTTACCATATATTACTGTAAAAGTCAATATATTAACTGCACACAGGCCTGACGCGTAGCAGACCACCCTTGGCAGAATGCGCACTAATTGCTATAATTACCATAAGTATTTTAGGGGGCAGTATGGGACTATCGATTTCAGAGATTCGGCAAAACACGACGCGGGCACGTCATTTGATGCAGCGGACACGGGCGCAACATTTTGCGGTGGGTGCGTTCAATATTGATAACCAAGAAACGCTGATCGCCGTGGCACGGGCGGCACAGAAACTGCAGTCGCCGGTGTTGGTTGAAGTGTCAGACGCCGAAGTGAAAGCCATGGGGCTGGAAAATGTGCGTGATTTGGTGGATAACTACAAGGCCGAGTACGGCATTGAGATGTACTTGAACCTGGATCACGGGCCGACGGTCGAGGGCTGCAAACGGGCCATTGATGCGGGCTATGAGTTTGTGCACATCGATATTTCCCAGGCAAATCACGATGCTTCCGACGAGGAAATCATCGCTAAAACCCGCGAGGTCGTGGAGTACGCTAAGTTTACTGGGGCGTTGGTGGAGTCTGAGCCGCACTATTTTGGCGGCAGCTCCAACGTTCATACCGAAGCTATTGACTATGAAGAAATCAAGAAAACTTTTTCCACGCCAGAGAGTGCAAGGGTGTTTGTCGAGGCGACGGGGATTGATACCTTTGCGGCGGCAGTTGGCAATTTGCACGGTAAATATCCGGTGCCGAAAGTGCTGGATTTGGACTTATTAGCACGCATCCGCGAGGTGCTACACTGTCAGATCTCGCTCCATGGCGGGTCGGGTACGCCACTGCATTACTTTGAGGAGGCGGCAAAAATTGGTGTCTCCAAAATCAACATCAATTCCGACATGCGCTATGCTTTTCGCACCACACTGGAAAAAACCTTGCGTGAAAATCCAAATGAATATGCCATCGTTAAGCTGATGCCCGAGGTATATTTAGCAGTCCAGAAAGTCGTTGAAGAAAAAATCATGGCCTTTGGCTCAAGCGGAAGGGCAGTGATCTGATGGCTAAAATTATTACCATTGGTGCTGCTGTTCAAGACGTATTTTTGAGCCACTCGCCAGCACTGGCGCCTGTTTGTGAAAGCCCAGAACATTGCTTCCAGCGCTTGGAACTGGGTTCAAAAATTGATGTCAATCAGATTCATTTCTCTACCGGTGGGGGTGCTACTAACGCAGCAGTGACGTTTGCTCGTCAGGGTCACCAAACCCAGTTCATGGGAGTGGTTGGACGCGATCCGGCAGGTCAAGCAGTGTTAGATGCACTAGACAGCGAGAGTGTCGGCACGCAGCTGGTAAAATTTTCTGACACATACAACACCGGATATTCGGTCATGCTTTTAGCGCCAAATGGCGAGCGGACTATTTTGACCTATCGCGGTGCTTCGACGCATTACCATCCAGGTGACTTTTCTCTGGAAAATGTCCAGGCGGATTGGCTGTACGTCTCCAACTTGGCGGGTCAAATGCAAACGCTCAGTAAACTGTTTACTCAAGCACGTGAACGTGGCATCAAGATTTGCTTTAATCCTGGTAAAAAAGAGCTGGCGCAGCGTGAATTGTTACTTGGTTTGCTGCAAGACGTAGATATTTTGACGGTCAATAAAGAGGAGATGCAGCAGCTTGTCGAAGGTAGTGATTTGGAGAGTTTGATTCGTCACGGGCTGTATTTGGTGCCAACGTTGCTGGTGACGGATGGCGCTAATGGCTCCATGGCGAGCGACGGCAAGACAATTGTCCGCGCTGGCATGTATGAAGACGTTCCAGCCATTGATAGGACAGGGGCTGGTGACGCATTTGCTTCAGGATTTTTGAGTAGATGGGCGGAAGGTGGCAGTTTGCGAGATTCGGTTATTTTTGCCAGCGCAAATTCCAGCGCCGTCGTTGCGAAAATTAGCGCTAAGGCGGGAATTTTACATAAAGGCGCTCCCCTCCACGAGATGCCGTTACAGGAAAGGAGTATATAATCATGGCACAACACTTAGCTCGACTACTAGGAGAAGGAGCAAATGTACAGATCGCTCTACAGGAGCTAAATCGAATGACGCGTGACGATAGCGACATCCGGTTGATGTCGGATGTGTTGGCGCGAACACACAGTGTATTGCGTGCCTTGGGTCTGGATCCACGCGATACGACGGCAAACGAAGTCTACCAGGCGCTGATGGCTATCGCGCCAGAGATCGACAAGCGAGCTTGTTTCAAGGCCAGTGATTGGGTATTAGCAGACATAGACGGGTATATTATTTCGTTTCACCCTATAGATATCGTTGAGAATTATCACCATCAGTTATCACTTGGCAGACATACGACGAAACATGGTAAAGTTGCCCTGGGTCAGGAAATCTACCGCCGTTTCCGGGATCATCCGCAGACACATAACCCAGCCGTTAGCCGCATCATTTGCGATGGCGGCATTTGCCGGCGGGTTGATGACATCTTGGATTAGTGATCGCAATAGGTTTTATTGGACGTAACGATGTCGATGATTTCGTCGACACTGTCGGTGATGGTGTAAATATCAAGGTCTTCTTTGACGATTGCTGATTCGGCTAACATATGGTTGCGGAAGAATGCGTCCAAATCGCTCCAAAACGCCGTATCGAACAAGATGACTGGCACGCGGTTAGCGTTCTGTGTCTGGATCAAAGTCAATATTTCCGCCAATTCATCCAAGGTACCAAAACCACCTGGGAAATAAATGTAGGCGTCAGCGTACATGGTCATAACGATTTTTCGGGGAGCGAAATGTTGAAATTCAAACGCCTCAGTCGCATATTCATTGAGATCTTGTTCGTGGGGCAATTTGATGTTAAAGGCGATTGATTCACCACCAGCAGCGCGCGCACCTTTTTGTACCGCTTTGTTAGCGCCTTCGTTGGCGGCACCCATGATGCCGTGGCCACCACCAGAGACAACCGCATAACCCAAGCTTGCCAAACGCTCAGAGGCTTCTTTGGCAGCTTGGTAATATGGGCTATCCGGGCAGGTACGCGCCGAACCGAAAAAGGTTACAGTCTTATGATATTTTTTGAGGATATCATAACCTTTTTGAATTTCCTCATTGATATTACCCAAACGGAACATTGCAGCTTGGAGTTCAATTTCGCGTGGTATACACACCAGATCTTTTTTGTCTGTCATTTTTCTGCCTTTTTATGTTTTAATTCACGTATTTTTTGATTATAGCACAAAAAGCTTGTGTTTGTCAAATAGTTGGCGGTTACCAGTGAAAATCAGGGATTATTCACCCAGAAATGATTGCTTGACCTGCTGGTAAGCGTCGCGGAACGGCACGCCTTTTTCCACCAATTCGTTGATTTTGGCAACGGTGTAGAGCTCATCGGTCATCGCCTCGGCCAATCGCTCAGTGTTGGCTTCCAGCTCGCTGACACAGAGTGCTAGGACTTCCAGCGTGTCGAGTGCTGACGTAAAGGCGTCCATGGTGATTTTTTTGGTCAGCTGTAAGTCGCGGTGATAGCCGCTGCCAGCACCTGTCGAAATACCTTGGAGCTGCAAAGCATAATTTGGATAAGCGTGGGCAGTAGCGCGCATAATCTCAAAGACGTCGTAGTTGCGTTTGTGTGGCATGATGGACGAGCCGGTGGTCATGGTGACGGGCAGTTTGAAATAATTAAACTCCTGCGAGGTAAACAGCAACATGTCTTCAGCGAATTTGCCAGCAAAGACCATGATTGGGTTGAGCGCTTGCACGGCAATCAGCTCAAACACGCCACGTGACAGACCGCAGTACATGGGGTTTTCTTGCACTTTAGCAAAGCCTAGCTCACTGGTCGTCATCTGGCGGTCAAGCGGCAGGGTAACGCCAAAACCAGCAGCGCTACCGAGCGGGTTTTGATCAATGGCGGTGATACTGTGCGCCACCAGTTGTCGGAGGTCATTGAACGCATCGTGGTAGGAACCAAGCCACATGCTGACTGTGGTTGGCATGGCTTTTTGGGTGTGGGTGTAGCCAGGCATTTCGGTCTCGCCGATAGCGGCAATTTTGCCAGCATAGGCCCGAGCGACTGTCTCCAACTTTTCGGCCACTGCCTCAAGCTCAGATTTGATAAATAGTCGCATCATCACCAAGGCTTGGTCATTGCGGCTTCGGCCAGTGTGAACCTTTTTGCCGATGGGGCCGAGCTTTTCTGTCAGGTACAGCTCAATGGCGGTGTGACCATCTTCGTGCTCGCTAGTGAGAGTGAAAGTGCCAGTTTTCCACTTGTTCAGTAGCTCGTCCAAGGCGGCTGCCAATTGCTGATATTCGTCGCTGGTCAGTACGCCAATTTTTTCTAGCATGTGGGCGTGTGCTTTGGTGGCGGTGATGTCATGCCCCAGCAAATGTTGGTCCAGCACTTGGTCGTCGCCAACGGTGTATGACTCGACTAGTGGGTGGAGTGAGCCGGTTGCGGTTGATTGCCATAGTTTATTTGCCATATGAGTATGCACCAATAGCTGTTCGCTTACTTAATGAATATAAATCAATGAATCCGGCGGACGAATTCTGGTTGAATGCGGTGTTGGAATCAAACGTTGCTAGGTTGATATCAAACAACGAATGCGGTGAGTCCACGCTGACCACGGTGATGGTACCTTTGTACAGGCGGACTGTCACCGTGCCAGTGACTTTTTGGTTCTGGTCGTCGATGTAGGCATTGATGTGGTGGACGGCTGGCTCGTACCACTGCGCTGCATAGGTCAGATACGCCCATTTTTTGTCCATTTCGGCTTTGAGTTCATTTTCAACGCGGGTTGACACCAATTGCTCGAGCTTTTGATGAGCGGCAATCAAGATGGCAGCGCCAGGATTTTCGTAGACGCCACGTACCTTTAGCCCAACCAGTCGATCTTCGATGAGGGTCGATACACCCACGCCGTGTTTGCGGCCGAGTTGGTTGCAGTGCTGGATGAGTGCTTGGAGTGAAAAGCGGCGGTTATCGACGGCAACCGGCACACCTTTGATAAATTCAATGGTGATATCTTCGGCTTCGTCCGGCGTGTATTTGATGGTCGAACACCAATTGAGAATGGCGTGGTAATTTGGTTTGAGGGATGGCGATTCTATCTCGCCGCCTTCACTAGTGATGCCCCACATGTTTTCATCAGTTGAGTAGGGTGATTCCTGGGTGTGTGGCACGGGGATATGGTGCTTCTTGGCGTACGCCAGCTCTTCCTCTCGGCCCATACTCCACTCACGCACTGGTGCCAAGATCTTAAGTTTAGGATTGAGCGTGGTGATGTAGGTTTCGAAGCGAACTTGGTCGTTGCCTTTGCCAGTGGCGCCGTGAGCGATGACGGTGCAGTCGTATTTTTCGGCATACTCGACGGCTAATTGGGAAATGATGATGCGCCCGAGTGGTGTACAGAGGGCGTAGCCACCTTGATAATCAGCGTTGGCTTTAATGGCTAGCGACAGCAGCTCATCGGCGAAGCGGTCGCGGGCGTCAACCGTGATGGTTTCAATGGCGCCAAGTTTTTTGGCTTTTTCGGCGATGGCGTCGAGATCGTCAACCGTCTGGCCGATGTTGACTGTTAGGGTGATGACCTTGCAGTTATATTTTTCTTGGAGCAACTTAAGCATGACGGATGTGTCGAGGCCTCCCGAGTAGAGCAAGAGGCACGTATCGAACTCACCGTTCACCGCTTCGTGGCTGGCAACCTTGGCGTAATGAGGTGCGTCGTGATTCATATCCTTCCTTTCTATACTAATTAAAAAGAGCCGCTCAGGTGAGGGCTCTTTCGTTGATTTATAATACTATACGACTAATTAGCCCTCTGAGTCAGAGCGGCGACGACGAACAACGATGTTGTGTCGATATGTCATATTGCTACCATACCATACTATTGGTGATTTTCAAAATATTTTTCATATATAAATTGTGATGCGTTACAATAGTAATGATATGAGTGCCTTTAATCTCGTCTCCAAATACCAGCCGACTGGCGACCAGCCAACGGCGATTGCTCAGTTGATGGCGGGGTTGGAGCGGGGCGAACGCGAGCAAACGCTGCTAGGAGTGACGGGGTCGGGTAAGACCTTTACTATGGCAAATATTATTGCTCGGCGGAACGTGCCGACGCTGGTGCTGGCGCATAACAAGACCTTGGCGGCGCAGCTGTTTTCTGAGTTTAAGGAGTTTTTTCCGGACAACGAGGTGCATTATTTCGTCAGCTATTTTGATTATTACCAGCCGGAAGCCTACATTGCTAGTAGCGACACCTACATTGAGAAAGATTCGAAGATCAATGATGAGATTGATCGGCTCAGGCATGCGGCGACCTCGGCACTGCTAACGCGGCGCGATGTAATCATTGTGGCGAGTGTCAGCTGCATTTACGGCATCGGTTCGCCGGAGACGTACGCTGATATGGCGATTCAATTGACGGTCGGCGAGCGGCGGGTTCAGGATAAGTTTATTCGTTTGCTGACTGACATTCAGTATAAGCGCAACGACATTGATTTTGCGCGCGGCACTTTCAGGGTGCGTGGCGATGTGGTGGATATTTTCCCGGCCGGGCAGGACACGGCGGTGCGGGTGGAATTTTTTGGCGATGAGGTCGAGAGACTCACGCGAATTGATCCGCTGACGGGCGAGATTTTGGAGCAGCCAGCTAGCCTGACGATTTTCCCGTCCAGCCACTATTCGACGCCGCGCGAGCGAATTGAAAAGGCCATCATCGGCATCGAAAAAGAGTTTGACGAGCGGCTCAAATGGCTTGAGTCGCACGATAAGTTACTCGAGGCGCAGCGCCTCAGTCAACGCACCAAATATGACCTGGAAATGCTCAAGGAAACCGGCTTTGTTAAAGGTATTGAGAATTATTCGCGCTATCTGACTGACCGCGAGCCGGGTGAGCAACCAGCGACGTTGATTGATTATTTTCCGGACGATTGGTTGCTGCTAGTCGATGAGTCGCATATGACTTTGCCGCAAGTGCGCGGTATGTATAACGGCGACCGGGCGCGCAAGGAAGTGCTGGTGGAGCATGGGTTTCGTCTGCCGAGTGCGCTGGATAACCGTCCGCTCAGGTTTGATGAGTTTGATCAGCATATTCACCAGGCGATTTATGTTTCGGCCACGCCGGGCGACTATGAAATTGCCCATTCTCCAAAGCCGGCTGAGCAGCTGATTCGGCCGACGGGGCTGCTTGATCCGCCAATTGAGGTGCGGCCGACTGAAGGCCAGGTTGATGATTTGATGGAGGAGATTCGCCAGACCATCGCCAACGGTCACCGCGTATTGGTAACGACCTTGACCAAGCGTATGGCTGAGGACTTAAGCGCCTATCTGACCGACAATGGCGTGAAAACGGCGTATCTACATAGTGAAATTGACACATTGGAGCGCGGTGATATTCTCAAAGATTTGCGGCTGGGGACGTACGACGTATTAGTTGGTATCAATTTGCTGCGCGAGGGGCTGGACCTACCGGAAGTCAGTCTGGTGGCGATTATGGATGCTGATAAAGAAGGCTTCCTGCGTAGTGAGCAGGCACTGATTCAGACGATTGGCCGGGCAGCGCGGCATGTGGACGGGCGGGTACTGATGTATGGCGATACCGTAACTGACAGTATGCGGCGAGCGATTGATGAGACTAATCGTCGGCGGCAAATTCAGCAGAACTATAACGAAGAGCACGACATCACGCCGCAAACCATCCAGAAGAAGATTGACGATGGTCTGCGCTCCATCATTCCGCAAAAAGAATCGGACAAAAAGCCAAAGCTTGATTTGAAGAAGATTCCGAAAGACGAATATCCAACGCTGATCAAGGAACTGACTGGTCAAATGGAGCTGCATAGCGCCAATCTAGAGTTTGAAAAAGCCGCAGAGCTGCGTGATTTGATTGCAGAAATTAAGCAAACAATGGTACACTAAAGATAACCATAATAAGGAGGAGAATTATATGGCAGAATTGAAAACAACAGAAACTCCAGTCGTCGAGCAAGCTGAGTACATGGCTCCACGCGCTGCTTCGCAAGCAAAATGGCTTACATTTGAATACGTATTAGCAATGGTTTCAGTAACATTTGCTGCAATCACCAGTGTAGTACTCGTACCAATGTTGTTCGGCATGTGGTCTGCAAAAGAGGCGATGTCATTTGGTTTGATGTTGAGCGGCTCGATCACTGCAAACATTTTGGCCGTTGGTATTTTGGCGGTACTATTTTCAGTGTTGGCATTTGTCCTGTTTGGCCGCGTGACGCGCGCCATTGCCGCTGACCGTAGCGGTTACACTGGTCGATTGGCTTACAAACTGACAACCTATGGTAGCTTGTTCATGATCGTATTGGCGGCGTTGCCACTGGTCGCAAACCTCATCAGTGTATTGATCAGCTCGTTGCTATTGATCGGCGTTTCAGATGCTGGTTCAGTATACACAGCACTGTACTTGGGCAACTTCTTGCCATCACTGGTGTGCTTGGCAGTATTGGTAGTTGTGATATTTTTCATCGGCAAGATCATCAACGGCTACAACAAATCACGCCCATTGGCTATCATGTTGATCGCAATCACCAGCGTTGTTGCAGTTGCTCTAGCTATCACGCTGGCAGTGCAGGCTCATGACAAGCCAAGCATCAAAAAATCAAACTTCAAATACAACTCAAGCTACCTACTTGACTAGTTAGTTGGGTATCATCTATCACTCGCTCCTAGACATGGGGGCGAGTGATTTTCTGTAATTAATTTTCAAGTGGTATAATGAGTTCATGAGTGCAATTTCTAATAGTGATGTCCAGCGCTTGGCGGATTTGAGCGGTTTGCAATTGGCAGATGGCGAAGTGGATGGCTTGCGACAGGACGTGGAGAAAATCGTAGAATATATCAATCAATTGGGTGAGCTCGATACGTCTGGTGTGGAGCCGACCTATCAAGTGACGGGCCTGGAGAATGTCTGGCGGGAAGACGAGGTCAAGCCGGGAATATCTCGAGACGAGCTACTTGAGCTAGCGCCCGAAAAGCAGAACAATCAAGTGAAAGTGCCGCAGGTGTTGTGATGAGTCGGATTAGTGATTTTGTAGGGAAAAGTGCAGTTGACAATGTCAAGGAAGCATTGCAGCGGGCGCGTGACGTTGAGGACTATCATGCACTGCTGAGTTTAACGGAAGAGCGGGCGTTGGAGCGAGCAGCTAAGGTTGATCAGGGTGAGATTTCTGGGCGATTGGCTGGCGTGCCATTTGTTGTGAAAGACAATTTCTTGGCCTTTGGTGCGCCAACGACTGCTGCCGCAAAAATGCTTGAGAATTTTGATGCGCCACTGCAAGCCACAGCCGTTGAAAAATTGGAGGCTGAAGGCGCAATTTGCATCGGCAAGGCCAACTTGGACGCCTTTGCTCACGGTGGTTCGACAGAAAACTCGGCCTTTGGTCCGACCAAAAACGCCGCGGATAAAACTCGAGTGGCTGGTGGTTCGTCAGGCGGCTCGGCAGTAGTGACGGCGCTTGACGTGGTGCCGTTTGCACTGGGGACAGACACTGGTGGCTCGATTCGTCAGCCAGCTAGCTTTAACGGCGTTGTCGGTGTCAAGCCAACCTACGGTGCGGTCAGTCGCTATGGCGTGGTTGCTATGGCCTCAAGCACCGACACCATTGGTTGTTTCGCGACAAACGCTGATGACGCCAATTTGGTGATGGAAATCATGGCGGGCCGCGACGACAAGGACATGACGACGCTGCCGGACTTTTGGCAGAACCAGCCAGAATTTACCAAGAAAAAGATTGGTTTGGTTAAGCAGTGTATGACTGATGACGTGGACGCGGTGGTTCGCCAGAAAACGCTTGACTATGTTGAAAAATTAAAGCAGCTGGGCTATGACGTTGAAGAAGTGGATCTCAGTATGATGCAGCATTCGCTGGCGATGTATTACATTATTGTGCCGGCAGAGATATCGTCAAACCTGGCGCGCTACGATGGCGTGCGCTATGGTCACCGGGCAACCGAGGTGAAAACATTGGCAGAATTGTATGGTCGCAGCCGCAATGAAGGTTTTACTACGGAAAATAAGCGACGAATTATGATTGGTAGTTTTGTACTGTCGAGTGGCTTTTTTGACGCTTACTACATGCAGGCGCAGAAAGCGCGCACCTTACTCATCAATGAGTTCAAGCAGTTGTTCGCTGAGTACGACGCACTGTTGATGCCAGTCGCACCAACACCGGCGTTC
The DNA here is from genome assembly GCA_963553545.1 of uncultured Candidatus Saccharibacteria bacterium. Classification (GTDB taxonomy): domain Bacteria; phylum Patescibacteriota; class Saccharimonadia; order Saccharimonadales; family Saccharimonadaceae; genus Nanosynbacter. Next base: position 23,990 of record CAUVOA010000001.1, read on the forward strand.
AGACTTGGCGAAAATACCAATGATCCGATCAAGATGTATCTAGCGGACATCATGACGGTGCCAGCTAGCTTGGCGGGACTACCAGCAATTTCCGTGCCAGCTGGAACTAGTGACGAAGGTTTGCCAATTGGTGTGCAGTTGATTGGTGACCGCCAGTCTGACAGCAACTTGTTGAAGTTGGCCTCAGAAGTGGAGGCTGCCTGATGGACGGATTATTGATCGCGCTGGTGGTAACAGCGCTGGTGATCGGTGCTTTGTTGATTATTTTTATCCAATTGACATCGCGCGGACATCAAAAGCTTGACAGGGAAATGTACCGAAAAGTTTGGCGGGCAATTCAACATGGCGCCAAAGCGGGCGGTTCGGATGGTCTGCAAATGGCAATCGTCAAAGCTGACAAGCTGCTCGACAAAGCCATGCGCGATTGCGGCGTGGCAGGTACGACGATGGGCGACAGACTGAAAGCTCGCAAGGGTGACTGGACGGATGAAAATGGGTTGTGGGCGGCGCATAAATTGCGTAATCAAATTGCCCACGAAACCAACGTGAAACTGACCGCGCAAAGTTTTCGGCGAGCCATGACAAGCTTTGAACAAGCACTAAAAGATTTGGGAGCGTTATGATGAGTGTATATGATGAATATGAAATGACCATTGGTATCGAATGCCACGTCCAGCTGGCGACCAAAACCAAGCTGTTTAGCCCGGCTGACAATGACGCGCGTAATGCTGAGCCAAACGAAAAAACACATGAAATTGACTTTGGTCTGCCGGGCATGCTACCGGTGCTCAACAAGCACGCTGTTGAGTTGGCGGTGCGTGCCGGTAAAGCGTTGAATGCGCCGATTGCTCGCGTTAGCCGGTTTGATCGCAAGCATTATTTCTATCCTGACTTGCCAAAAGGTTATCAGACCTCGCAGATGTACCAGCCGATCATTTTGGCTGGCTATGTCGACGCGCCGCTGGAGGATGGTTCGCTCAAACGAGTGCGGATTCACCACGCGCACATGGAAGAGGATGCGGGCAAATTGACGCACCACGACGGCTATTCGCTGGTTGACCTCAACCGCGCTGGCACGCCGCTGATTGAAATTGTTTCTGAGCCGGATATTCATTCTGCCGAGGAGGCCAAAGCGTACGCTTCGGAGCTGCACAAATTGATGGTCTATGCTGGCGTGACGCACGGTGATTTGTATCATGGCAATATGCGCTTTGACGTCAATATTTCGGTGGCTAAAAAGGGCGCGACTGAGCTCGGTAAGCGAGCGGAAGTAAAGAATCTCAATTCATTCCGCAGCGTCGAGCGTGCCGCTGAATACGAATTCAAACGCCAAGTTGACCTGCTGGAAAGTGGTGAGCAAGTGGTGCAGGAGACCCGCGGCTGGAGTGATGACAAGCAAATTACTACTTCACAGCGTTCGAAAGAAGATGCCCAGGACTATCGCTACATGCCTGACGCCGACATCCCGCCAGTGGTACTGAGCGATGAGGAGATTACGCGGATTCAGGCTGAAGTGCCGATGTTGCCGGGTGAATATCGTGAAAAATGGAGCGGGCTAGGCTTGGACAAATCAGTAGTCAACTCGTTATTGTCCAACCAAAATTACGCATCCATCATGCTGGAAGTGCAGGAGAAATCAGGCGATGCGTCTGCTAAGCGGGTGGCACACTGGTTTGCCAGTGCTTT
>CAUVOA010000002.1:0-21617 GCA_963553545.1 uncultured Candidatus Saccharibacteria bacterium
TTATCCCGCCTGACAGTGGCGGGATTTTTATTCTGCGCCGATTTGTATGACCTCGCCACCAATCTCTTGGCGGAAATAATTGTCGTGGCTGACGTACAGGATAGCGCCAGAATATTTTGCCAGTGCCGTCTCCAGCTCCTCGATGCTTGGCAGATCAAGGTGGTTGGTCGGCTCATCCAAGATTAGCAGCTGCGGGTCATTTGCCAGCATGGCGATAATTTGAAAGCGGGCTTTTTGACCGCCCGACAGGCGCGCCAGTGGCGTCATCCGATCGGCTTCGGTGAACAGATAATCAGCTAGCAATTGGCGAATCTTTGTCTCGGAAATCGGCAGGTCGCGACTGAGATACAATTTCTCGATCGCCGCCTCCAGCGAATCCTCCAAATACCGCTCATCAATCTCTTGTTCATACACGCCCACCCGCACCTGCGGATCGAGGAAGAGATTACCGGAGTAGAGGATAGGAGCGGCAGGTGCGACACCTCCTACGCCAGAGTCTGTGAAACGTTCACGAGTAGCGGACGTTTCAGCCGAATGCTCGCGAAAAATCTCCGGTGGAGATTTGAGCGAAGAGTGTGCTCTGGCGGGGGACGGTGAAGTGACTGCCGCCCTACTATTTAACAACATCCGAATCAACGTCGTCTTACCAGCGCCATTACGGCCGCGCAGCTCCATCGCCTCACCCTCACGCAGATCAATATTCACGTCCTCAAACAATATCTGCTCACCAACGCCAACTGCCGCATCCTCAACCCGCACCAGCACGTGCTGACTACGACTAGCCGCGTCCTTCATCGATAGCCGAATATTACGCGCCTTGAACTTGCCGTAGCGCTCAGCCGACTTATAATCAAGCTGCCCAGCCGACTCCTTATCAATCCAAAAGGTCGGCTTGTCCATCTCTGATAATTCCACCAGCTCAGCCCGCGCCTCATTTTCCAGCCGCTTAAATTTTTGGATAGTGCCGGGGTTTCGCGACTTTTCCTTCAGCCGCTGATAATCCAGCACCTTTTGTTTGAGGTTAGTCATCCGCTTTTCAATGTGCTCAAAATTATTCATGCCCGCCGCCGTCGCCTGAGCGTTTTGCTTGAGGTAGGCGTCATAATTGCCGCGGTAGCTAACCGACCTGCCGTCTTTGAGTTCAATAATTCGATCCACCCGACCCAGCACATCACGGTCATGGGTGATGATCAGCATAGCCTGGCGCGGCTGCGAACTCATCCAGTCGATGAATTGCTGCTTAGCCACATAATCCATATGATTAGTCGGTTCGTCAATCAGCGCCAAATGTGCCTCCGAATGCATAATTTTGACGATCTCCACCAGCCGTTTCTGACCGCCCGACAGAGAACCAAGCGGCCGCTCGCCGCACCCACTCAGCTGAAAATTATCAAGCTCCCGCCTAATCTTCTCCTCGATCTGATAAAACCCTTTCTGGTCAAATCGCTCCAGCGCCTGGGTGTATTCCTCAATTTTGCGCATATTATCGCCCATGGTCTCAGGGTACTCGTCAATGATTTTCTTTAAGCTCGCATATTCTGGCAGTCCCGCCAAAATGTAGCTCAGCACCGTCTGATCACCCAAGCCGTGATGTTCCTGCGCCGTACTGGCCACGGTGATGCCGCGACGGAAAGCCATCTCGCCAGTATAATCAGTGTCCGTACCCGCCAAGATACCAAACAACGTCGACTTGCCGACGCCATTACGGCCGACCACGCCAACCTTCTCGCCATCATCCACACTAAACTTGACGTCGCGCATCAACGTCTTGTCGCCAAAACTCTTCTCGGTGATGTGGATGTCGGCTATCATTGGGCTATTGTACCACACGCCACGCCGTAAGGGTATTGAAATATATGACTTTTTGTGGTATAATGCAAATTATGGAAAACGATTCTCATGCTAGCAAAGAAGCTAAAATTATTCCTCTCGCTCCATATCTCGACAGGAGGAGAATGCGAGAAGCTGGTCGTATTGTGTTTAGACGACTCGGTGCAGATGCTGAGGGGTCACCGTCAGAACCGCTAGCCCGGGTTTATGACATCTCCAGTCGTCTCCCAAAAACCACCGCTCCAGAGGCTGCCGCTGAAGAAGATATCGTTACTGGGGAGCAAGATACCGAAAGGGAAGTCATTGCAGAAATGGTGGAAGATATCACAACAAACTTTGAAGCTTTGCCAGAATATGACGGTGACCTAGGAGGATTCTTAGACATTATCAATGATCAGTTAGAGGATTGCTACGAAGAGCTTAGCTCTGACCAAAAGAAAGCGTTAGCCATCAAGCTCACCAGCGTGCTGGGCGAGTCCCACGAAAACCTCTCTAAAGCAGTAGTCCATCACCCAAACTTCGTAAGGTTGCTTGGTGTCGTCCTTAATATGCAATATGACCCCAACTTCCAAGCAAGAAAACGACATCCAAGCTACCGACCAGTCAGAGATGCAATTCGAAAAGCCCTTCTCGTAACAAGCGGCAGCCCAGGTGACTACGACTTTCACACCGGCGTCTACACACCGGCAGACTGATAAACCTGCTATAATGGGACCATGCCAAAGCCCAAAGCAAAAAAACCAGCTACTCACGCCGTCGTTAACCGTCGAGCACGGTTTGACTATGAGTTGGGTGAGGAAATCGTGGCCGGACTGGTGCTAACAGGACCAGAAGTACGAGCTGCACGCGACGGGCATGTCCAGCTCAAAGGTGCCTTTGTCAGCCTGAGAAATGATGAACTATGGCTCAATAACGCGAGTTTTTCGTTGCGACTGAACGTTCGCGGTCAGGCAAATACAAAAAGCGTCGATACCTCGGCGCGGAAGCTACTAGCTAGCCGTAAACAAATTGATCGATTTGCTGCCGCCAAACAACAGGGGCTTACCATCGTCCCGACCAGATTATTAACCAATGGCCGCTTCATTAAAATTGTCATCGCACTGGGGCGGGGTAAAAAGCGTTACGACAAACGCGAGACCATCAAGCGTCGTGATCAGGATCGTGAGACGCGTCGGCAGCTTTCTGGTCGATAAGCTCTTGATATAATTTTTCCAGCTTCTTCACTTGGCGATTTTCAGTAAATTTGGCCGCCAATTTTTTACTGATAGCCCCAAACTCTTGACGCTTATCGGCGTCCTCTAGCAAGGTAATAATCGCTCGGCCAAAGCTGGTCGGATTATCATTCGCGATAAAGCCATTCACGCCGTCTTGGACCACTTCTGACAGCTCTTTATCCACTAGCACGATCGGCAGTCCTGCGTGAGCCGCTTCATGGAGCACCCAGCCTTGCGTGTCTTTCAACGATGGAAAGGCAAACACGTCCAGCACTGAGTACGCCAGACCAAGCTTTTCGCGCGGCATGGCGCCGGTGAAAATAATTCTGTCAGCATATTTGGTTGCGGCAGCCATTTCCTCCAATGTCTTTCGGTACTCAAAATCACCAACAAACAGCAGCTTCGCTTTGGGGCGTTTCTTGGCGATGTGCCGTTCAAACGATTTGATCAGCAGCGGCAAATTCTTTTCTTCACCCAACCGACCAACAAATCCAAAGATTTCATCATCTTCTGCCAAGTTCCACTGCTCACGAAATGCCTTCACCTCTGTTTTCGTTGGGCGAGGCAGCGCATTTACGCCATTTGGCATCAGCACCAGCTCATAGTGATAATCATCGTACTGCCAAGATTTCAGCTGCTTACAGCTCTTTCGACACAGAGCAATGACCGCGTCTGCTTTGCTATACAAAATGGTGATGACGCTTTCAATGATGTCTTTGTTCCACTTAGTGACGCCCGCTCGTGGTTTATACAATTTAGCAATCTCCAGCAAGTCATGGCCACGCAGCTTCACCGACATCGGGAAAACGATTCCTGCCAGTGCCAAAGCACCAGGCAGCACCGCCGGGTAGTGATCGACGAATTCATAGATGTCCGTACAGTGCTGAATCACCAGCGGAATGTCGTTCTTTTTGGCAGCTTTCACGCCGACCAGACCAATTTGTGATGGCGTAAACACATGCACCATATCGAGTTCCATCTCTTTGATGCGACGCTGTACTGCCGGCGGAAAGAACACCGATGTATCATAATCATCAAAAAACGCACCCTTGATCGACGGGAAGCGAATAATGCGCGAATCAGCATCTTCGTTGAGCAGCTCGGCTTGCTTGGACGGGCTCATCGACTTGGCAGGGCAAAATACGTAGACCTCATGTCCCAAGTTTTCTAGTTCTCGCTTGAGCGATTCAACCACAAAAACGATGCCATTGATTGATGGTCGATAGGTATCGGTAAACAGTCCAATCCTCATGATTCTAGTACACTCCTGTAAAATTCCACTAATCGCTCGCCACCAGCTCGACTGTCAAACCGTTTGGCGATTCGCCCAGCTGCAGCAACTTGTTGCTCATACCATTTGGCGTCATTTTGCAGTTTGTCTATCACCCGGGCAGCATCCTGAGCCGAGGAGATGAACTGTGCATCTGGGCGGAATGTATCGTCATACTCATGGATATCTCTCAAGATGATTGGTAGTCCAGCGCCCGCAGCTTCCAGGACACACATCGGATGATTTTCCTGCTCAGCAGGCAAAAAGAACGCATCGGCTGCATGTAAATAGGTCATGACGTCTGCATGATCAATCACGCCCGTGATGATCACGTTTTCAGGAGCTGATGCTATCAGGTCTTGCATTTTGCCATATTCGGCACCCAAATGCTTGAAGGGAATACCGCCCACCCAGATGAATGTCACGTCAGGCAAGGCTCGGGCCGTCTCAAAAAACGTGTCCAGACGCTTACGTGGCTGAACCTGTCCATTGCCAACCACCACAAAGTCTGACGGCTTCAGTTTCAGCTTTTTACGAGCAGTTTGTTTGGTTTTCGCAGTGGATGCATAGCGGCTCATATCGACCGTATTGTACAGCACCTCCACACGTGTTTTCAGCTTCATCGGACCAGTCATGGTTTCTTTAACCATGTTAGAGCAGGCCAACACCAAATCAGCCTGGTTATATACCCAGCGCATATACGCTCGCACCAACCACTGCATTCTGCCCATGCCTTTGATACTACCAACCAAGGAAGCAGGGATGACGTGACCAGAGATAATCTTTTTACCGCGTGAACGTTTGAGCATCCACATTGAATACAAACCAATGGTCTGAGCATGGACGATGTCTGCATCAGAGCGAGCTTGATTAACCACGACGGACGTGTCTTTTCTCGCCTTAAGCGCATTTGTCATCTCTACAAAAGCAGTGTGAACACCATGGCCTTGGACAGTAAACTCACTCTCGGAAATCATATCGACATTCAGTCGAGTCTTGCGTGTCATGGTATCTATTATACCACAAGTCGCGTGCCAACCGCTTCGCCTCTGGCAGCACGCACGATATTGCCATCACTCAGCAAGTCGCAAATAATCATTGGCTTTTTCTCTTCAGCAGCCAAGCCGATAGCCGCTTTATCCATCACGCCAATGTCCGGGTTTGCCAAAACCTCGTCATAGGTCAATTGGTCAAATTTGACAGCATCAGCAAACTGGACTGGGTCCTTGTCGTATACGCCATCAACCTTGGTGGCTTTAATCACTACGTCGCATTTCATCTCTAGTGCCAAATTGACGGCTGCCGTGTCGGTGGTCAAAAACGGCCTACCAGTGCCGCAACCAACCACCACTACGCGACCTTTTTCCAAGTGACTGACTGCTCGTCGGTAGGTGTATTGATCGACAAATTGATTCACTTCCACTGTCGACAGAGCACGCGTCGCTAAGCCATCATCGTTGAAGACATCAGCCAGGGTGATGGCATTGATCAGCGTCGCCAGCATACCTGCGTTGTGTGCCGTCACGTCACCGATACCGCCGCCAGCAATTTGCGCCCCACGCACATAATTACCACCACCAACCATGATGACAACCTGTGTTCCGCTCGCCACCACTGGCTTGATTTGTGCGGCGATCCACCGCGCCCTCGCGTGATCAAATCCACCAGTGTATTGTCCCTGTAATTGTTCGCCCGAAAGCTTGAGAAGAATTCTGCTATACATAGGTTCATTGTAACAAGTTATGTCACTTCTTGCACAAACTCCGCCATGTCAAGCCTATACGCGGCTCACAAAACCCGGTACAATAGCCACATGAAGTTATTTTCCTGGAACATCAACGGCATCCGTGCAGTCCTAAACAAAGGCGAGTTTACCACATTCATCGAAACCTACGACCCGGATATTGTTTGTTTGCAAGAAACCAAAGCCCAACGCGGGCAAGTCGAGTTAGATCTGCCACAATTTCACGAGCATTTCTATTCGGCAGCCAAAAAAGGCTATTCTGGCACCGCCATATTTTCAAAGCAACCGGCCCTGAACTATCTTGATGGCTTTCCAGAAGACATCGCCAACAAATACCATCTCGCTGCTGACGAATACGGCGATCCCAACGACGAAGGACGTATCATCGCTGCTGAATTTGATGGGTTTTGGCTGGTTACGTGCTATACACCAAACTCCAAAGGCGATCTCAGTCGCCTCAGCCTGCGCCATGACCAATGGGACCCAGCTTGTCTGGAATACCTCAAAGGACTGGAGCAGGGACGTTACGGCGCCGCCAAGCCAGTACTGTACTGTGGCGACATGAACGTGGCCCATCAAGATATCGACCTTGCCAGGCCGAAAGACAACGTCGGCAAACACGGCTTTACCGACGAAGAGCGAGCAGGTTTTCAAGCGTATCTGGACGCTGGTTTTGTCGATGTGTTTCGCGCACACCATCCAACCGCAACAGATGCTTACACTTGGTGGACTCACTGGGCAAATGCCAGAGCCCGAAACGTTGGTTGGCGTATCGACTACTGGCTAGCTAGCCAAGAACTAGCACCGTCCATCAAACAAGCACACATCCACCCTGAACAACTGGGTTCCGATCACTGTCCAGTCAGTATAGAACTCTAGCCCACAAAAAAGCACCCGAGTTGTCCGGGTGCTTTTAGTGTTAGTAAGCGCTCAAATTATTGGCGGCGGCTTACGATGTAGGCAACGGCAGAAGCAGCAAGTGAGCCGAGACCAAAGATTGAAAGGAGCGCGTCAGTCGTACCAGTTCGTGGCAACTCAGTTGTTGTTGGAGCTGGTGGGGTAGGTTGCTTAGGAGCAGGAGGGGTAGTCGGAGGAGTGCTTGGCTTACATGCGTCGCTGTCCACTGATGCGTATCCCTCGTTCTTTTGATCCTTAGTCCAGACGCTGATGATCTGCTTGGTCTTGATGTCACAGACTTTAACCTTACAGTCTTCTTCGTTCTTTGAGTAACCTTCCTTGTTTTCTTCACTCTTGCGTACGGTTATGATTTCACCGGTCTTGGTGTCACAAACCTTGACTTTTTCACAGTCAGCAAAGTTCTTTGAGTGTTTGCTGGTGTCGTATTCACTTTCTTTGATAGTGACGATCGTGTCAGTCTTCAAGTCACAAACTTGAATTTTTGGCTCTTCAGTCACCGTGATGGTAACTTTACAGTTTTGGCTGGTTACGCCATTGTTGATGGTAACAGTTGCAGTGTAAGTACCAGCCTTTGTGTAGGTGTGCTCAGCCTTGTTGCTGCTACCAGTTGTCTTTTGGCCATCGCCAAAGTCGAAAGTATAGCTACTGATGCTTGCACCATTCTTTGCAGTTGCAGTCGCAGCAAAGGCGAACTTGTTGCGGGTACCAGCGACTTTTTGAGCGCTCAATGCGTCACACGTCAATACTGGCTTTGGAGCTGGTGTTGGTGGAGGTGTTGGTTCACCCCAAAGTGGGTTACCACAGTCCTTGATAACTGCCTGAACGAATTTGCCATTACCGTCCAACCATACAAACACTGGCTTCTTACTTGCCACTGGCATAAAGCTGTGACGAATCAAGTAGCTTGGGTATGATTTACCACCAATTTGTTGGTAGTTAATTGGGTTAGTGTAGTTAACGTGACGGCGCTGAATGGTTTTTGCATTCGTTGCTACGACACGACCGTTCACTGTAACGGTGTTGTTTGAAGCGTCTGCCACACCTTCGTGCATACCAGCGCCCTCAACCATTGATTGTGTAATGCCGAAGTAGTTGTAAATACCACGGACTTCGCTGTCGCTGTGATAAGCCGACTTCATGGCACTATGAGTCATGGTACCACAACGAACGATCTTGATATCTGAACAGCCGACGGCGTCAGAAGGCGTAGCATACCAAATACCACCGATAATTGCGGCAGTAATAGAGCCAGCCAAAAGTACTCTCTTTACTATTTTATTCATTGTTTCCTCCTCAACCTTACTATTTCTCACCGGTTGTTACGGTCCATATTAGCACAAACTTTTGTATTTGTCAATAAAAATGTATAAATATATTGCTTATGGTTTCCGTAAGTCTGCTATAATAGAAAATATCTAGAGGTAATGCATGAAAATTCAAAGACAATTTCCTTGGAAAGAACTGATCAAATGGGGAAGCGCTGTTTTGGCGTGTCTTGGCGTTGCTTATTTGCTGTATCTCAATAACCAATACGAAAAGAAACCAGTCGACAACACGCCAGGGCAAATCCAGGAAAAGCCCACCGTCGAATCAGCACCGGCACCAGCACCAAAAGAGGCCCAGGTCGCACTGCCTGGAGCTTCACCAATTCCAGCTAGACAAGAGGACTACCAAGCCGACGGCAGTATCTGGCAAGTCGTCAACCAAACGCGTGGCTTCAAACAACCAACCTATGTACCGAGTGACCTACAAACCGCGGACGTACCGACCTTGCCCGGCCGGGGGCCAGAGGAGCGATCTCTACGAGCAGCGATTATGCCAGATCTGAAAGCATTGATGGCAGCAGCTGAAAGTGCTGGCTCGCCAGTACGCTTAGGCAGTGGATACCGTAGCTATCAGACGCAAGTCGGGCTATTTAACCGATACGCCCGTCAAGTTGGTGAAGCACAGGCAGCACGATTTAGTGCCCGACCTGGCTATAGCGAACATCAATCCGGCTTAGCTCTAGACTTTGGCTCGCCAGACGGTAGGTGCTGGGTAGATGATTGTTTCAAAAACACCAAAGCAGGGAAATGGTTGGCGGCCCATGCTCACGAATACGGCTTCACCCTGCGCTATCCAGAAGGTAAACAATCAATCGTCGGCTATCAATACGAAGCCTGGCATTTCCGTTACGTCGGCCGTGAACTCGCTGGCGCGCTGCACCAGTCCGGCTTAACCCTGGAAGAAGCATTACCATATCTAGAAAAAGCACAAAATGAACTGAAGCAAAAGGAGACATCGTCATGAAATTATCAGCTGGGCGGGCAGGGCTGGCATTCGTATTATCCGCATGGGTAACGTTTAGCGGACTGCTGATATGGGGCGGTTTGCAGGCCAGCCAACAGAGCCAAGAAGCCAATCAATTAGCAGCGACATCGGTCTGGCAACCTGATGCTGTCGTGGAGTTCACTCAGAACAATACGACCGAGAAACTGACCATACCTAGCTGGCGACGGCTTGATGACAATAACATTTGGGCACACATCTGGAAACAACACGGCCTCGACCCAAACTACCAGCCAGAGCTGGCCAACCTTGAGGAAGTGAAGGTCGGTAAATGGGTAGAAGACAAGCGTCTGCGCCCACAAGCACTAGACAATCTCAAGCCATTTGCAAAAGCTGCAGAAGCAGCCGGCCATCCCATATTGGTCACCAGTGCTTATCGCTCCTACGCCGACCAGGAAAAAACCCGCAAAGAGCTAGCTCGCACCAATGGGCAATTGTACGCCGATGAATTCGTAGCAGAACCAGGCAAGAGCGAGCATCAGCTGGGACTGGCGGCGGACTTTTCATCATACACCGAACCGTGCATGGAAAAATTTACTGCCTGCCGCCTTGACAAGGCTTCCGCAGAGTGGCTAGCTGCCCATGCCCACGAATACGGCTTCATTTTGCGCTATCCAGAAGGCAAACAAGCCATCACTGGCGTCGCACCAGAATCATGGCATTTCCGCTATGTCGGCAAGGACCTAGCAAGCTTTATGCACCGCAACAAACTCACGCTTGAAGAAGTGATGTCACAGCTAAAGAAAGTTCGTGAAACATCATGAATTCGTCATACTGGCAGCGTCAGGAGCCAGGCAAGCCTCTATTTCCTGATGTTGAATGGAATCGTCCCGAACGGCTTGACCAGTCTGGACGCTTAGCTATCATTGGCGGCAACAAACTGGGCTTTTCGTCTGTCGCTGAGGCCTACGCAACCGCTCAAACAACTGGCGTTGGCCAAGTCCGCGTATTACTGCCCGATGTTCTCAAAAAAAGTGTACCGTCCAGCATGACTGATGTCTTATTTGGGGCGACTAACCCATCCGGCAGCCTAGCGCAAGCAGCACTCACGGAAGCCGTATCGCTCTGTGACTGGTCTGATGTGCTCTTATTGATCGGCGACGCCGGCAGAAATAGTCAAACCGCGATCGTCCACGAAGAACTGGTCAAGCGTTCACAACAACCAGTCGTCATCACCCGCGACGCCATCGATCTACTACAAAACAGTTTTGCGGAGATTTTGGACAATCAGTATGTGGCATTTGTGGCTTCTTTTGCTCAAGTGCAAAAAATATTTCGCTCAGTGTACTATCCAAAAATGCTGACGTTCAGCATCCAACTAGCCCAGTTTGTCGACATACTCCATAAATTCACCATCACCTATCCAGTCACCATCTGCACCTTCCACGCCAAACACGTGGTCATCGCCCACGGTGGCACCGTCGTCACCCAAGCCTGGCATGAGCCGATGGCCATATGGCGCGGAGTCGTTGGCGCAAAAATCGCCAGCTACTTGGTGTGGTCGCCCGGTGCGCCACTGGCTGCTGCCAGCACCGCCGTCTGCGCGGGGTAATTGCTTACGCTAACCATTGACATTTTATGTTTTTAGTGATATAATGAAAAGTAGCTTTCGCTCGAAGCTTCGTCAAAGGGCGGAAGTTGCCCTTTAGCTTTGAGCGATACACCTTGAGAGGAGGTGTATCATGTACGGCCGAAATAACCCGGGGGATTGTTTGTTCCCCCTGATTATGGGATCGGTTTATTCTGGAGTGGCGTTTTTTATAATCGCCACCGAAGAGATTAATTGGCAGACGATTGGCGTCTGTCTACTCGCCTTCATAGTAGGTGCTGCTCACATCTACTATGGTATTCGGCTCCTGCGTAACAAATAACAGGAGCCGCGCTCGCGCCCACCGAAAATAGTTCGCCGAATCGGCTCAACCTGATTGAGTGCTTCATAGCATTCTCGGGTTGACTAAACCCCGATTCAGCTTGAGCCAGTTCGGTGGGCTATTTTCTTTGTTCATATATAAAAATCGCCCAGTCAGTGGGCGATGGTTACTTGGAGCGACCTCTGGTACCGCGGGCCGGACTTGAACCGGCACGAGCTATTGCTCACCAGATTTTGAGTCTAGCGCGTCTACCAATTCCGCCACCGCGGCACGAGAGAGCGCTCCAAAACTACTGGTTATTATATCACGCCATCCTCGCCCTCGACAAGGGGATATTTTTGTTTTTTTGATGATTTTCCTGTATCATTAAACATAAGTATGAACCCCCGAAGTCCACGACCATTCCAACCACCAGCACGTGACCAATCATCAACGCGCAATGCTGCTGCTGATGTCATCCGCGGGCAAATCAACTCAATTTACACTGGTAGTTCATCTGAAGGTGCACCGCACACCACACTCGCACCAGCCAGCACAACCCCACAAGAGCCAGCGCTGCAACCACAATCGCAACCTCAGCCACAAGCCGCTACACCAGTAGCTAAACCAGCTCCACAGACCGAACCACAGAGCCACCGTCTCAATACTGCACCGCCTACTGACACGACCGCCGCAACCACCAGTCAGCCCACTCAACTAGCCAACAGCACACCGCGAGCCACGCCCGATCAGTGGCAGCAATACCACAGTGCCTGGCAAAAATATTATCAGATGTACTACGAACGGTATTATGCCAATCACCTGAACGCCCAACAGTCTCCAGCTCAGCAGCCGCAAACCAGCACTCCAGAGACAGCAGACACCCTGTCGCCACAACAGCAGGCCATCCGTGATCTGCGCTCTAAAATCCGCAATACCGTCAACGACTCCGCCAAAAAAGTGCGCAATTCTCGACATTTCATCCCAGCTCTAGCTGGAACCATGGTCATGCTGGCATTTGTCTTCCTGCAATACAACCGGGTCATCTTGGGCACCGTTGCAGCCTATACCAGCCCCGGCAATATTGAGCCGCAGAACATCATCGTCGACCCAAGCATTGACACCAAAGTCAGCGCTGAACCAAAGATTATCATCCCGAAGATTAATGTTGATGCGCCCGTAGTGTACGGCGCCGCACCAGATGTACAATCACAGCGCAAAGCCATGGAAAAAGGCGTAGCGCACTTTGCCGTTTCTGGAGCAAGCGCGCTACCAGGACAGGCGGGAAATGTTGTATTGGCTGGGCACTCCAGCAATGACGCCTTTGCCGCCGGAGGATATAAATTCATCTTTGCCCAAAACGAAAAACTTCAAAAAGACGACGTCATATATCTTAACTACGAAGGCAAACGATACACCTATAAAATCACTGGTTCAGAAGTCGTCAAACCAAACGAGGTGTCCAAAATCCAAACCGGCACCCAAAAACCAATGCTCACATTGGTCAGTTGCGTTCCTGTTGGCACTGCCGACAAGCGTCTGTTGGTCTATGCTGATCAAATCAGCCCAGACCCCAACACCGCTTCTGCTGCTGCTGAAAACAACGCAACAGGACAAATACCAGGCAATCCATCGCCAACTGTCTTGGAGCGTATCTTTGGTGCTCGATAACCGGAAAATTACCTCCTTGAGTTTATGATTCGGTTGTCATCTTCAAACGACTGAGGATCAATTTATCGCCATCACTGACAAACGAGTAGAGATATTTACCATCAGGGGACAGTGCCGCATCATAACCAGCAGCCACGGGAGTCAGTGTGTGCGCATTGGTGCCATCAAACTCTTGGATCAGCAATTTACCACTAGCATCGCGTCGCCAGATATAGAACTCGTCCAGCCATTTGAGCTCGCTTGGTGCATCAAGCGCGATGACTGGCGAAATAGTCTCTCGCTCGATGTCATAATTGACAAAACCAGTCTCATCTTTGAGAATCACCATTCGACCATCGCTGTTTAGCGTCAGATCTTTGATGGCCCGTCCAAACGCCACCTTTTTCACGGAATTCAAAAACTTTTTTACCGCTTCTGAGTCCTCGGTTGGCGGACGCAAATCACCGCGATAGATCTGTGCCGTGTCATTGACCGTCACAACCACGGTATCCTTGTTGAAGTATTTTGAAGCCTTGATTTTGACTACATCATCAGTTTGCGCTGAAGCGGCTCGATACATGATTCGCGATTGCTCCCAACCTTTTTTCCACACGCCAGCCACTTTGACATTTGCTTCAGTACCAACATAAGCGATCGTCTCACTGCCGTACAACACAAACGATTGAACACCAGACAACACTGGACGCGACAGGGAAGCGCCGCCCACATTCATCTGGCGTACATGACCGCCATTTTGCAAGACGTATAGCTCATTACCATTCGTACCGATGAAATGCGCGTCCAAAATATCCACGCTAGCGATATTTGTCACATCAATCATTTCTTTTGGATTATCCCGGTCAAAGCGCAGCCATTGAATCTTACTATCAGAGCCCTCTGGAGTGTAAGTGTGCTTGAATAGTACGTAACGACCCGCAAAGTCCCACTCGGCGATGGCAAACTGATGCTTGGTCGTTGCCACATCATACTGCGCCAAATGTTGCGTGCTAATGTCAGTTTCCGTAAATTTAGGATTGTTGTACGACCGAACATCACCCCAAAACAGTTTTGGCGTTCCGTTCACCACGCCAGTACCAGCCATGAACCGCCCACCAGGCGCAAACTTAGCTGACTCTAGCACCGGATATTCTTTCAAATTGGTGGCTTCTTTCTTCTCGGGGATCATCCGAGCATACACCAAATGCGTCACCGTACCAGCCTTGATATCCAACGTCTTTTGCCACGGCTCGTAGCCGTTCAGTTTCATGGTGAATTGGTGTTGCCCAGGTACGATGAGACCCTTGGTTTGTGTCAGGTTAAATGCGTTACCATCGATTGACACCTGCGCACCACGCGGGAATGAATCGTATTGCACTAAGCTGTTTTGCTCGATTTTCAGATCTTTTGAATTGAATTGATAGCCAAAGTTGTGCCACAAAAGAACAATGATCAAACCAATCACCATCAGCGTCATGATAGTGTACACCAAAGTACGACGCACGATTTCTTTTGCGGAGGTATTGTTGTGGTACATAAAACGAATTATACCACATTTTCGCCCTTGCAAAAACCGCTGGCACTTTGTACTATAATATATAGAAGTTCGCGAGGGAACATCGTAACAAGGGGAAGAAATGAAACAAGAATTTATCAATGTCAATGGTAAAGCATACGACCCAGTCACAGGGCTACCGCTACCAATCTCAGTTGAAAAATCACCAACCGTAGCGCCAACGCAGCCCAAACGCGTCGTCAAGGCATCAACTGCACGCGGTACAACTACTGCAACTATTCACCGTGTTCCAGTACAGAAATCAGCCACCCTCAGCCGACGCCACATCAAACGACCCCCTCAAAAATCCCTCGCTACTCGTCCGGTTAGGACCCCACATATGACCGTACAGCAGCACGTTGCTGTGAAAAAATTCTCCCCTCAGATAGCTCAAAAACCAGCAGTAGAGGCGCCCAAAAAACCTGTTCAGATAGATCGTCCGGCAGAAGTGCACCCAGTTGTACAACGCGCCAAGCAACGACAAATTACCAAGGCGCCCGTCGCGCCAATTCAGAAAGCCGAGCCAAAGCCAGCATCAATTCTCAAAAATGAGGCCATCAGCGAAGCCTTGGCTAAAGCTCAAGAGCCAAAACCAGAGAAGCATCACCGCGCCAAGCGCAAACAAAGCAAATTAAAGCGCTGGACCAGCCTGGCGTCTGCGGGACTGGCCATCATGCTACTCGGTGGATATTTCACCTATCTCAGTATGCCAAATATTTCCATTCGTGTCGCAGCCTTGCAATCTGGCATCAACGCCACTTATCCTGGTTACAAACCAAATGGTTACGCGCTCAATGGCCCAATTTCCTTCAAGCAGGGAGAGGTCAGCATGAAATTCGCATACGCTGACGGCACTGCCAACTACACAATTTCTCAAAGCAAGAGCAACTGGGACTCAGCCGCTGTCAAAGAGTATATCTCAGGAAAATCAGGTGCGCCAGCTACAACCATCGTCGATGGCCTGACTATTTTTGCAGCAGGAGAAAATGTCGCTTGGGTCAATGGTGGCATCTTGTACCAAATCAACAGCCACGCTCCACTCTCTAGCGAACAGATTCGCAAAATAGCTACCAGTATGTAGTATAATGTCATCATGACTATTCGTACTCGTTTTGCGCCATCACCAACCGGCTATATTCATGTTGGAAATGTTCGAGCGGCCTTGTTTCCGTGGCTACTGACGCGCCAGCAGGGAGGCTCATTTATCTTACGCATCGAGGACACTGACCGGTCGCGGTTTGTGCCCGGCGCTGAAGATTTGATATTGGACACGCTGGAATGGCTCGGCATCGACTGGGACGAGGGGCCACGCAAAGGTGGATCACATGGACCATATCACCAGTCAGAACGGCTAGAGATTTACCACACCTGGGCGAAAAAACTAGTAGAGAAGGGACTCGCCTATGCCGATCCGTACACACCTGAGGAAGTGCAGGGATTTCGAGAAGAAGCACGTGCGTTGAAAAAAGCTTTCCTATACCGTGACTATCGGCCAGAAAATCCCCCAGAATGGGACGGCACTCAGCCACTCCGGTTCAAAGTGACCTCACCCAAACGATACACATGGAACGACCCTGTTATGGGCGAATTGTCAGCTGGTCCTGAGGCTCTGGATGATTTCATCCTCATCAAAGCTGACGGCTATCCAACCTACAATTTTGCGCACATCATTGACGACTTTGAGATGAGCATCACTCATGTCATCCGCGGACTGGAATATATCTCCAGTACTCCTAAATATTTAAGCCTATACGAAGCCCTGGAGATCACGCCACCGACCTTGGTCTGCTTGCCGCACATCATGGCTCCAGATGGCAGGAAAAAGCTCGGTAAACGAGATGGCGCCAAAAGTGTGACTGATTATCGAACTGATGGGATTCTGCCAGAAGCCATGCTGAACTTCTTGGCGTCCATGGGCTGGAATGATGGCACCGAACAGGAGATCTTCAGCAAGCAAGAGTTGATCGATACATTCAGCCTCGACCGAGTCCAGCGTTCGGGCGCGCGGTTTGATGAAAAGCGTTTGCTATGGATGAACGGGCAATGGATTCGTCGCATCAGCCTGGACGAGCTCTACCAACGAGTAGAAGACTATTGGCCACAATCAGCCGCCCAGTTTGATGCGTCATACAAACATCAGGTCTTGGCTCTGGTGCAAGATCGGCTCAAAACACTGGCTGAACTACCCATGATGAGCCGCTTTTTCTTTGAAGAACCAGAGATCAACATGGAGCTGATCACCAGTAACAAGCAGCTAAAGAAACTGTCTGATGGTGAAATTCGCGAACTCCTCAAGACCGCACATGACAAGCTAGCAGAACTGACTGACTGGACTCCTGAAGCCATCCAAGGAACCCTCAATCAGCTGCTAGAAATCACCGGTCAAAAACCTGGTGTCTTGTTCAGCCTCATTCGCATCGTTACGACTTGGGCGCCGTTCAGCCCACAGCTCAACGACACTCTGGCATTGTTCGGTAAAGACAAAACGCTCAGTCGCATCGCTAGTCAATTGTAGCAACAACTGGTCAGAGTTGATTATGATTTTTGGTCAGAGACCTTCACTTTTTCCTTGATTTCCCTTAAGAGCCCTAACCGATCACGAGGAGCGTAACCACCCTTAACACCCAATGCTTTAACATCCTTGGTACTAAATCGAACCTCTTCCGCAAGCGCAGTCTTCAGGCAGTCAGTCTTTACTGGACATTTTTCACACAGCTTAGTAGTAAACGAACCAACTGCTCTCTTAGCACATAATTTGCGCATATCCCAATCTGGATTTACTGCATCATGATTACCAACGACCTCATTGATAGCAGCCTGGAGCTTGGGCACAAACCTCTCTGAATTAACAGGCTCCATCACAGTTGGTTGATATCCTTCAGATGCACCACTGAGCCGATAAAATGTAACAGTCGTATTAGTATTCTGAACGACCGTTTCTTTCAACTCGCCAAACGGCCCGTCCTCCTCGGCTTTGATCACCCCTAATGCCTGTCGAACTGTTTCATTAAATAAGTCGGCTGTAATACGGGACTTAATTCTGTGAGCTTCGCACCACTGCTGAGATAGCTGCGGCACCGTCATTGGCCGTCCTTCTGCCAAGCAGTCAATGATGAAATCTTGCACCGCTTTCAAGTCTTCTGGAGACGCTGTTGTTTCCATCGAGGTTTTTCCTAATTCATTCATAATGATAACTATATAATATAGCTCATATTTTACAAAGCATAACCACAATCACTAGTGCTATACCATATAAAACGCTTATTGTATATACATCAAACAACCCATTGCAAAAATCGTAAAGAACGTGCTATAATTTGTAAAAGCAGCACAAATATTTGACTTGAGTTACATATTGTTGTATAATCAAGCACATAGAAATGATAAAAATATATGCAGGGTGTGGCAGAGAGGATACTTGGAATATACCATGAGCAAACCAGAAATAGCTGACGCGGCAGAGAGTTTGAATACAGCGGTTGCGGATATTCTTGGTAGCATTTCTCAGGAGCGTGAGCGTGAAATCATTTCACGGCGCTTTGGACTGGAAGACAGGAAAGAGACATTGGAGCAAATCGGTGAAATGCTGGGCATCACTCGTGAACGTGTTCGTCAATTGGAAAAAGCCATCCTCACTAAACTGCGTGCGTCGGTAGCAGATAACAAATTGCCCTCCGTTAATTCCGCTGAGAAGCTTATTGTGTCACACCTGTCAGAGATGGGTCGCGGCGCTCGCATGCAAAACTTGACATCGCACATTTTGGGTCGTGATGCGACACTTTTGGAACGCTCAGCAGTCGCTTTCTTGGCAGAATTAGCACCAGGCTTGACCGTTATCAATGAAAATGATGATTTCTATCAGTCTGCCGTTATCTCATCAGTCGGTGACGAAAAGTCAGTGAAAAAGCAAGTTGAGGAAATTGTTAAATTCATTAAAAAACACGGCCAGCCAATCACCGCTGAAGCAATTCACGAGTCCATGGACTATGAGCATCCACAGAATATCGCGGCTCTAGCATCCATCAGCAAGAAGCTGGCTGAGCTGAAAGGGAACTGGGGGCTCATCAAGTGGCCAACCGTCAATCCGAAAAATATTCGCGACAAAATTTTTGTCATCCTGGACGACAACGGCAAACCAATGCACTTTTCAGAGATCGCCAAGGCCATCAAAGACAGCGATTTTAAGCGCAAAAACGTCACCACGCAAGCGATTCACAATGAACTCATCAAAGACAGCCGCTTCGTCCTGATCGGTCGCGGTATCTATGCGCTGGACTCATGGGGCTACAGCCGCGGCACCGTTGCTGATATCATCACCGACATCCTCAAAGAAGCTGACGAACCGCTGCACCGCGACGAGATCATCAAACGAGTTTTAGACAAACGCCAAGTCAAAGAAACGACTATTTTATTGAACCTACAGTCAAAGTCACAGTTCAAGCGTGTCGCCAAAGCCACTTACGTGTTTGAACAGCAACAAGCCTGATTGTATTGTTACATCAAATATGGGATAATTTAATAGCATGGAAATATTTTCCTGGACTATAACATTATTGATGCAGTGGTATGTGTGGTTGCCGCTGGTTATTTTGTTATCTTTTTTGACGTGGCGCAATTATCAACAGCTCAATGAATTCATCTCAAGCGACAATGTGTTGCTCATCTTGGAGATCCCAAAAACCAATGACAAGAAAGAGCTTGCTGCTGAGCAGTTGTTTGCCAGCTTGCACGGCATCCTGCGCGATAAACGCGAGCTGAAACTAAGCAGGGGAGCGCAAGAACATTTGAGCTTTGAAGTAGCTTCGGTCAATGGGCAAATTCGGTTCTATGTCTGGACGCCGCGGTCCCTGCAAAGCTTCGTCGAGGGGCAAATCTACGCCCAATATCCAACCGTCCAAATCCACCAGGCCAGTGAAGATTATACTGAGCACGAACGTGATCATTCAGTAACATACACCACTGAGATGACTTTGACGGCGTCTGAATTTTTACCGATCAAAACCTTCCAGACCTTTGAAGTTGACCCGCTGGCTGGCATCACGGGAACATTGGCAAAGCTAGAGTCAACAGGCGAGGAACTGTGGATTCAGGTGCTAGCCAAACCAGTTGAGGACTCATGGCAAATCGAAGCTGACCACTGGATATCGCGCTTACGTGAAGGCTCTGCTAGCATCCTGCCAAGCGTTGGTGGCAGCATGCGTTGGCTCGGCGGTTTGTTTGCCGCTTTGTGGCGACCACCAGAGGAAGGATTGGCTGGCGGCAAGGGTCCAGAAATATCTGAGCGCAATAAAACTCGCATCGCTGAAGCTGAAAAGAAAGCCACCAAACTGGGCTACGAAGTAAAAATCCGCTTAGCATATCTGGGAGAGAACCAAACCAACGCCAAGCTGCGCATGCAAGCCCTAGTGGGAACCTTCAAACAGTTTAATTCTACAAACCTAAACGGCTTTAAGCCCATCAAAGCCGCCTACGGCAAAGAATTTTTAGAAAAATATCGTCGTCGTGCATTTTTTGGCGAAGGCTTCATCCTCAACATCGAAGAGCTGGCCTCCGTCTTCCACTTGCCGCACACCAATGTTGAGACGCCGAACATCGTCTGGGCCAGCGCCAAAACCGCCGAACCGCCATCCAAGCTACCCGTCCTGACCGGCAGCGACGCCAATGACGACCAAATTTCCGCTTTTGGCGTCACCAATTTCCGTGGCATCAACCACCAATTCGGCATGCTGCGCTACGACCGCTCGCGCCACGTTTACATCATCGGTCAGACTGGAGCAGGTAAGTCTGGGTTGCTCGAATTATTCGCGCTCAGCGACATTTTTCACAACCAAGGCTACGCCATCATCGACCCGCACGGTGACTTCGCTATCAACAACATGAAATTTATCCCCGGCTCACGGCTGAACGACGTCGTCTATTTCAACCCGGCCGACACCGCCTATCCACTCGGCTTCAACCCGCTGGAAGTCACCAATCCGAACCAAAAAACTAACATTTCATCAGAGGTCATCGGCGTCCTGAAACGCATGTTTGGCGATTCATGGGGGCCGCGGCTGGAATACATCTTGCGCTACACCATCTTGGCACTGCTCGACCGGCCAGAGACCACCATGCTCGACATTACCCGCATGCTGACTGATAAAAATTTCCGCAAAGAAACGCTGGGCTATTGCCGCGACACCGTGGTCTTGCAGTTCTGGAACGTCGAATTCGCCAGCTGGAACGACAAGTTCGTCGCCGAGGCGGTCGCACCAGTCCTCAACAAGGTTGGTGCCTTTACCGCCAACCCAATCATCCGCAACATCATCGGCCAACCCAAATCCACCTTCAACATCCGCCAAATCATGGACGAGGGCAAGATCCTCATCGTCAATTTGTCCAAGGGCCTCATCGGCGAGGACAATGCCGCCATCCTTGGCTCATTCCTGGTTACCAAGATTCAGCTGGCTGCCATGTCGCGCTCTGACATCCCAGATATCCGCGACCGCCGCCCATTTTACCTCTACGTTGACGAGTTCCAGAACTTCGCCACCGACTCATTTGCCACCATCCTGTCCGAAGCCCGCAAATACGGCCTCAACCTGACCGTCGCCAACCAGTACATCTCACAGATGAATGAAACCGTACGCGACGCAGTCTTCGGCAACGTCGGCACCATGATATCGTTCCGTGTGTCTGCTGATGACGCACCAATTCTCGCCAAACAATTTGAGCCGAATTTTGAAGCCGTCGACCTCTTGCAGATGCACAATCGTAACTTTGTCATCAACATGGTCATCGGGGGAGAGAAGACGCCAGCCTTCTCCGCACGCACCCTCGAACTTCCGCCAAGCCAGGCCGATAATACCCTGCACATCATCGAGCATTCACGACGCATGTACTCACGGAGCAGGGAGGATGTTGAAAAAGAAATCAATGCGGCTATCATGCCGCAACCACAGCCGCAGAAGCAGTCACCCCGACCCGCCGCCCAGCCAATCACCAGACAGCCAGCTCAGCAGCCTGTTGCTACTGCCAACGCCAGTCCAGCCCAGTCGCAACCAGCTCCAAACAGCAATGAAGTCGTTTTGCAGATCCGTGGCAATAGCGCAAACACCACAGCTGACTCAACTGCTACCACCACACCAAAAAAGCGGCGACGTAGGCGGAAGAAGAGTGCTACGTAAAACAAACCATTGCAATAGTCGACACCTTCAGCTACAATAGTTTTACAGTCCCTTAAGTAAGGATTGTACCAATATCTAAATTGTTCTAGGTTTCT
>CAUVOA010000003.1:0-16876 GCA_963553545.1 uncultured Candidatus Saccharibacteria bacterium
TGGCGACATACACGCCCTCGACTTGATAGAACGTGTGCTCGTGCCGCGCGTCCAAATCTTCGTTGCGAAACACCCGGTCGGGCACAATAGCCGCTATCGCCTCGCCTTTTTCCAAATTGCCATGATATTTCTTCAGCACGCGGTTTTGCATGGTCGAGGTGTGCGCCGGCGCAATCAAGCGATCGCCATTAGCATCAGTTTCCTCGGTCATGAAGGTATCATAATCATCGCGCGCCGGGTGGCCCTTCGGAAAGTTCAGGCTCTCAAACATGTGGAATTGGTCGTCAATCTCACGCGACTCTTCCGTCACAAAACCCATGCGGTTGAAAATGTCAGAAATGCGGTCAATTTCTCGCATCAATGGATGAATCGTGCCCCGTTCACTCGGCAGTAAACTGGGTCGTGAAGCGTTCACATCCATCGGTGCCGTCACGTCAATTGGCGGCAAGTCAACTTTTGACAACTCGTCTTCACGAGCCGTGATCAACCGCTCCAACTCCTGCTTCAATTCATTGACTTTCTTACCAAACGCTCCGCGCTCTTCGGCTGGCAGCGTTGCAATGACACCATATAGTTCCCGCAGCTCGGTACTCCGCAAGACACTGCGCGGCTCGGCTACCTCGGCTACACGTGATACTAACACTGATCGAACTTCATCTAACTTTTCCATATCATCGTCCTTGCATTAAAAACATACCGACAACTCCTGCCGCCATGATCACAATCAAAACCCACGCCCACGCCAACGTTGTCGTCTGTTTTGTGCCTTCCAGATATTTCACATCTTCCACGCCGTCCAAGCTAGCTTTCTCCTGCAAGCTCGACGCTTTCGCCTTTTCGCGTAGTTCCGCCGCAATGCGTTCTTGTAGTTTGCTGCGCTGATCGTTCTGACTTACAAATAATCCCATAACTACAGTATAGCAAATTATGCTATAATAGTCGTGATACTACTTTAAGGAGGGAATATGGCTACGAAGAAAACTTCAAAGAAAGCCCCGGTTAAAGCTACGGCAAAGAAAACTGCTGCAGCCAAGACCGAAACCAAAACGACCGTCAAACGAGTCGTCACCGAATCTGCTGCGGCCAAAAGCAAAAGCAAGCGCGCCAAATTGGGTTCTACATTACCAAGCAACTTAATCAACATCGTCATCGCGGAAATCATCGGTACGTTCATCTTGACGCTGACCGCACTGTTCGCATCGGACGTCCTGTCATCAATGTACGTTGGTTTTGCATTGATGCTCATCGTTACTGCTATCGGCGGTATTTCTGGCGCACACGTCAACCCAGCCGTTACTTTCGGTTTGTGGTCAATGCGCAAATTGAAAACCGCTTTGGTACCATTCTACTGGGGTGCACAATTCCTCGGTGCCATGGCAGCAGTTGTACTAATCGGCTCAATCACCAACAACGGTTTTGCACTCAGCTTTAACCAATTCACTGCATTCTCATGGAGTGTCTTTGCGGTTGAACTGATCGGTGTTGCTGTCTTCATGTTCGGCGTCGCCGCAGCATTGAACCGCAAAGAAATCAGCACGACTGGCAAAGCTGTTGGTATTGGTCTGGCATTGATGATCGGTTTGGTCGTATCAGGCTCAATCACGTCATTTGTCCGTGCATCAGTCATAGCCAAGATCCAAGATAACCAAGTTACAGCACAATCAGAAAACAGCGAGCGTCCATACCCACGAGAAATTTACATCTCAGGCGCAACACTCAACCCAGCTGTTGCTTTGGCGGTCACAGAAAAGACTGACACTCAAGTGCGCAGCAATAGCCCATTCCCAGCTAAGAACGAGAAGAACTACTCTCGCTTTAGCCTGGAAGTAATTGTCGCAACACTCATCGGTGCAGCTCTGGGTGGCAACTTGTTCTTACTCATCAACTACCGCAACAAGGAAGAAGAGTAAATCATAGTTCTACTATAACGATATCCCGCCTGGTTTGGCGGGATATTTTTTATATTCAATCTTCCTGCGCTGGCCGATCGATCAGTTCTGGCTGTGCTTGGTGATCACCGCCAGCGATTCGCACTACGTCTTTATCAATCTTACCGAGCTCCTTGTACGAATTGTTATAATGCCCGACGGTGGTACTGAGGCTCTTACCCATCTTGGTCATCAGCTCGTCAAACTTTTTGATATGCACGCCCAGCTGACCGACACGCACCTGGATATCCTTGGCCTGCTCTTCAATTTGTAGGCTCCTCAGCCCCTGCAGCACCGTCTGTAAATACGCCAAAAAGCTGGTCGGACTGACGATGATCACCCGCTTGTCACGAAAGGCATATTCGATCAAATCGCGACTCGAACCGCCCGTACCAACATTATTAATGAGCAGGTCATAATATAGCGACTCTGATGGAATGAACATGAAGGCAAAATCCATAGTATGCTCCCGCGGGCGGATATATTTGCTGGTTTCGTCAATGCGACCCTTCAGGTCAGCCTTCACCTTGTTTAGCCACAGCTCACGCTCGGCTTTGGTCTCGGCGTTAATCATCCGGTTATAATTTTCCAAGCTAAACTTACTGTCTACTGGCAAAATCTGCCCCTTGTCTAGAAAAATCACCGCGTCAACAGTCTCGCCATCCTTGAAGCGGTATTGCATCTGGAACTGCTTGGCGGGCAGTACATTGTCCAGCACACTCTCCAGATAGAACTCGCCAAACACGCCACGCTGCTTCGGGTTTTGCAAGACGTTCTGCAGAGTTTTCAGGTCAGTCGCCACGTCGACCACCCGCTTGTTCGTCTCATCCAACTTGGCCAGCCGCTGCGTTACGTCCGCCACCAACTTGGCACTTTCCGACAGCTGCTTTTGTACCGAAGTTTGCACTTGAGCATTGCTGCGCTCCAATTTATCGCTGACTGATTCATTCAACTTGGCGATGGTTCGCCCCAGCTCCACTACGTCAGTTTTGATGAGCTCGACTGATGACTGTTGCTTCAGCTCACTCAACCTCGACTGTAGCACAAACAGCATCGCACCCAAGCCCATAACGATAATACCTAAGAGAATAATGATAATGATTTCCATACCCTTAGTGTACAGGGATTACAGAGACAAGACAACTCGCGCCAACACCACAAACACGATCATCAGCGCTATCGCTGCGCCGTCGCCGCGAATCCTATTGAGCCATGTTAGGCTGGCGTATACCACCATATAGGTCAATGATGCGATCAACGCCGCTACAATAGTGTGCGCCTGCCAAAAATTGACACCCCACAAGGCAATCGTTGCTGCCAATACCACGACCAGCGGACGCTTGATACCAAACAATATCAACACTGGCACTAGCATAATAGCCATGATCACCGTGGCAATGTGCCCTGCTGTCATGGTGCTGTTGCCACATAACAACTGGTTGGCGCCATCTTTACACACGATTGGTTCCAAGATAACTCGGTCAATTCCCGTTGCCACCAGCCACACCAACAAGCCTGCCGCTGCCGCAGTTAGCAACAAACGACCAAACACTGCTGCTCGCATATTAAACAAGTAATCTGATATTTCCTCTTTAAATATAGTTGAGAGAATTTTCATAATATTCTAATATTACATGAAAATTGCCAATAAAGCAAATGTAGATTATGAATATATTTATACTAACGCTTTATCAATGGTTTGTACCAGATGATACCGATGCACGCTATCAATAAACCACCGGCAACATCAAGCGGTGTGTGCACTAGCGCCAACACCCGACCAATTCCAACCAGCAGCGTCAACACTAAACAAACACTCGCTAGTAGCTTATCGCGCGTACCAAACCACACCGCCAAGGTGATCGCCATGGTGAACAACGCGTGGTCCGAAGGAAACCCAGGATTATTCAGATACGCTGCACCTGGCTCAACACCCATCAGCTCAAATGGTCGCAAGCTTTCTGGCTGATAGAACGTTCCGACCGTCTTGGCTACCACGTACGCCGTCAAGCCTGCCATCAACACTCTGGCATATGTCTGATATTTTTTGTTGTTCGGCACTTTGCACAGCAATGCGTACGCACCAATCAAGACTACCGGTATAACCAAACCGTCTGCCACTAGTTTCACAATCGCTTCCATGCAATCATTGTATCATCCGCCAGGCGACACATCCAGAGCTTGCAGCACACCATGTTTTGTAGTACAATCAAATACGCATTGGGGATTGGCCAAGCGGTAAGGCAGCGGGTTCTGGTCCCGTGATCGGGGGTTCGAATCCCTCATCCCCAGCCACATTGATTTTCACGATACATCGTTAGCGCGATGTATTTATTTTTTTGACGTTTTGATGGCAATGCCAAACAGTACCCATAACAGCCCCAGCCACACAAAGTCCACTATGCTTGCTTTCTGAGATAATACACTGAACAGTATGGAGATACCGCGCATATCTGCAAAAACCACCAAAACCGTCAGCAGCTGCAGCGCTATGATTAAACAACAAAAGCTCAGCCGTAACACAGAAGATCTCGCCTGTAGCCCGATCAACCAAGGTAGCGCCAGCACTTCCGTGTAGACCAACGCCACAGCAAGCACCACTGCCGTCACTTCGGTAAATCCAGCAAGCTGCAATAGCCCCGGAAACTTCTCAAAGGCAAACAATTGCATCAGTACTGTCACCAGCAACGTCGCTGCCAGTAGCAAACCAGCCCAACGGCCCAAACCAACGTTTATAATCTCTTTTCTCATTCGTTTGACTGACGGCTTTTTCATGCTTTCATTATAATGCGCAAGCCTCATAACCACAAGTTTGTTGTATTTTTCACTAAATTACTTGCAAAAAAACAAAAATATACGTACCATAAACATAAGCGAACTATACAAAAATAAACACCACAAATTACGTATCTTTCGCTCTACGACCATCCACCACAACAAAATACCGCTACTTTTCATGTAGCGGTATTTTCCGTTGACTCGGTATTATTCAGCTTTTTGCGAATGGTTTTCACGCCACTCGGCGATCATGGCATGATTGCCGCTCAGTAAAACCTCTGGAACCCGCAGGCCATTAAACTCTGCAGGGCGCGTGTACTGTGGGAACTCCAACGTCTCACCATCCGAGAAGCTCTCAATCACTGCCGATTGCTCACCACCCAAAACCCCTGGCAGCAGCCGAACGATTGAGTCAATGATAGTCATGGCCGGCAGCTCGCCGCCAGTCAGCACATAATCCCCAACGCTCAACTCCAGGTCCACTAACTCCATGATTCGCTCATCGTACCCCTCGTATCGTCCACAGATGAAGATATAACCATGCTCTTTTTCGGAAAACTCTTGTGCCAGCGACTGTTTCCATCTGGTGCCACGTGGCGTCATGATGACTACCCTGGCAGTTGGGTCCTGACTCTTGGCGTGTGCCACCGCCTTCCACAGCGGCTCTATCATCAGCAGCATGCCGTCACCGCCACCATATGGAGTGTCGTCAACTTGTCGCCGCGGTCCCAAACCAAACTCACGTAAATCAATGGCTTCCAGGCTCACCAGGCCCTCTTTTTGTGCTTTCCACATCATGGAGTTATTAAACACACCCGTCAACATTTCGGGGAATAGTGTAATCACTTGAAATTTTCTCATCTCTCAAATTTTAGCATACACTTGACTAAAAAGTATTTTTAGTGTAAAATGATGCCTAACAATTTAAAGGAGTTTTTGTTATGAAGGAAGCCTTACAACAATCTAACTTTCTGCGTGATAAAGTCGCTAAGCCTGCCGCAGGATTAGCCATCGTTGGTACTAGTCTTGGTATTGGCGGCTGTTCACCAAAAGAATCATACCTCGTTGAATTATCAGTTGGAGTTCGCTGCAGTGAAGGTGTTGACGGAGCTAGCAAGCCTGCAGTGGAACAATATGTTAATAATATAAATGGCTCAGGAAAAGATGCTGTACTCCTTGCCTGCCACGTTCCTGAGGCCCTTATGCCATACACCGACAGTAGGCAAACTGACGCAGAGCCTGTTGGTGACCCACAGGTAAAGACCGTCAAGGACGAGGGGAGCCCCTATGATACAAAAATCTTTCTCGACGAACTTCATGAGACCAAAGAATCATACGATGTTGTCGTCCCGATTAAAAGCGAGAAGGGAGATGCAACATCAATTCCTCAGCTTGATAGTGTAGTCACCGGTACTTATGCCGAAGAGGATGGTATGTCAGGGGCGTTTTGGGTTACCTTTAACGATAAAACGGGTCAATATGATCTAAACACGAAAGCTCTCCCTGAGGGAATGTACACGCAAGATGGCAATTCTTGGGTGAGGCCTGACCGTCCTACAGAGGATGGCGGTGAACTCCTTATCCCTGGATCACGACGCTAGAACAAGCCATCTCAATATCCAAAAAACCGCCTCATCACGGGGCGGTTTTTTAGCACAAATAAGGCTCTCAATGGTTACCCATTGCTCGCATAGAGCTGTTCTCGCATATTGTCTGTGCTTGAACTACATTTATTATATATCAAGGTCGTCTAGTTCTGCAAGCTCTTTTCGAGCATTTTCTGCGTAGGAAGATTGGCTTTCCACAGCCTCCTCTGTTGGCTTTTCCACAGCAGAACCAGAAGATACGCCATCTTCACTACTCTGCGCGCCAGTAAAACCATCGTTGTTGACGATTTTCAAATTGTAACGTGCGTCATTTTTCGTGCCCAACGCCCGCAACAGGGTGCGAACGCTTTGCGCAGTGCCACCGCGCTTACCGATCACTCGGCCCAAATCCTCAGGGTTGACAGTTAGCGTCAACAGTACGCCTTTTTCATCAATCAACCGCTCAACGACAACATCATCTGGATGTTCCACAAGTGATTTAATGATGTATTCCACAAATTGCTGGTCAATCGTTGACATTCTGCCCCTCCTTCGGAATTAAACTGTATAGCTAGTATATCATAAACGTTTTAGCACGAGCAATAACAGAATCAGGCTCAAGCAGCGTTCTCTGGTCCATCATTGAGCCGCCGATATTCTGCCAACGCAGCCCGAGCCGCTGCTTGCTGGGCAACTTGTTTGGAAGGACCACTGCCCTGGCCCATCAAACGGTCACCGACAAACACACCCAACCTGAAAACTTTGTCGTGATCAGGCCCTTCTTCGCCCAGCACTTTATAAACCGGCGTTTGCCCGTCTAATCGCTGCGAAACCTCCTGCAAATGAGACTTCGGATCGCGCCAGCTACCAGTTTCCAAAATGTGATCTAGTTTGACAATGATGTGTGTATGGATAAAATCACGTGCGTCATCAAAGCCACGCTCCAGATAGATCGCGCCGATGACCGCCTCAAATGCATTGGCTAAAATCTGCAAATGTGCCCGATCGGAGCCATTTTTCTCACCCTTGGACATGCGAATGAGCGGTCCGTAACCCAGTTTGTCGCCCGCATCACCGATGCTTTCTGTGCGCACCAGTGCCGCCCGCCATGCTGTCAAAATACCTTCTGGCTCAGAGAAATGAGCAAACAGATATTCGGTCACTGCCAGTTCCAACACCGCGTCGCCCAAAAACTCCAGCCGCTCGTTGTGCTCGTGAACTGATTTTCGGTGCTCGTTGACATAGCTGCGGTGTGTCAGCGCAGTGATCAAAAGATCCAACTTTGTAAACTCAAAACCCAGCTTCTCGCGCGCAAACTCTTGATATGGCGCGGTGTTCATCCCACTCATCTACAAATTCTCCTGTCTGATACGTTTCATGGCGAGCAAAATCAATTTGCCAATATCCTCATATTCAATTTCGTCCAAAGCTTCGTGAAATGAAAACCATTTGAGACCATTCATCCACGCTTCTTTTTGCAATTTTTCATTTGGATCAAGTGCCTTGACTAGATATACCTGTGTCGTCATCAGCACCAATTTATCAATCCGTCGGTATCGAAAATTGACCTTGCCCAGCCAGCCACAAACTTCAATCTTTTTCAGGCCAGTCTCTTCACCGATCTCTCGCTTGGCGGTGACCTGCGCCGTCTCACCTGGCTCAATGTGTCCCTTTGGGATAGTCCAGCGATCCCGTGCGTCTTGATACAACAAAAATTCGGCTTCGCCTTTTTTGTTGCGGCGAAACACGACGCCACCAGCTGTCGGCTCGCGCACAATCTCCTGAATTGACGGCTTTTTATGTCCGCTAAAGTATTTGCGTATTCCGCTAAAATTGTCCTTTGTCATCGGCATCCTCTTGGAGGGAACGATATGCCGTACCCAGCACACCGTTGATAAATTTCCCTGAGTTATCCGAACCAAACGCTTTGGCTAATTCGACTGCTTCATTGATGACCACTTTTGGAGGTGCATCTTTTGCGTGATTGAGCTCATACAGCGCTAACCGCAAAACTGCTCGGTCAATCCGCGCAATCTGCTCAATTGGCCATTCGGGAGCCAACGGACGCAACTGCTCATCCAGTTCCTGCTGCACCGAGATCACGCCGCTCACCAGCTTATCCACAAAATCGACATCATCGACTGATGACTTGTACTTATCAAGATTTCTCTCAAGAATGTCTTTGTATTCGACTGTATCGTCTCCAACCTCACGGCGAAATTCATATTCATACAATGTCTGAAGAGCGACGATTCGTCCTAAATGACGGTTTGAAGCCATGCGTAAAACGTTCCTGTTCGGGTTATATTACTACTATTTCGTTTTTTTGCCAGTTTCTCGCTTGGTAGTCCAGGCTTTAACTGGTGAAGAACCGTTTACACGGCGAGCTAATTTCAATACCAAGTGGCTGCGGCGCAGGCCAGTTTTTCGCGGGCTGCTCTGTTTTTTAGGTTGTGCCATAATCTCTCCTTTATCAGTTTATATTAACACTTGGGCTTTATTATAACGGTTTTTACGATTTTTCTCAAGAGTATAGACTGAGATATTGTACAATATACTTGACTTTTTATATTGCTTATGTTATGATACTAATCATGAATAACGAACGATTACCAGAAACAAGTTTTACAGAAAAAGGAAAAGCAAGCAAAAGAGTACGAAGAACCGCTGCAATGTTAGCCCTGGCTGTCACCGGGTTTGGCGTTGGCTCATATCCATGGGAAGGCAGATCTGGTACACCAACACCAGACAACCCTGCTGCCACGGCAGAACAAAACGCTGTTGACTTTGTTAACGCGGTCCATGAAAACCCATCGGTATTAGACGATAAGGATACCTCTACTGTAACACTAGAAGATGGCGACTCTGTTAATTCTGCCACGCAGCGAGCCGCGGAAGAGGTCGGTGAGCGAGAAGGTTGGTCTGAAGGTCAGAAGAACCTAAACATCGGCGTGATAGCAGAGGCCAGTCAGGAAGTACGGCACACTAACTCAGAGAAGACTGGCACTACCTACAACATTTCCAAAGTAGGAGACACAGTCATTGTCGCTAGAAAAGACGTTAACGGTGATGGCACGAAAGAATTCTTCCCTGTAGATGTGCAGCATAAATAACAACGTTGACTAACTTACCCGGAACATAAACCATCTTTTTAGGTGGTTTATTGTTTGTAAATTTTTGAACGTTAGCATCTGCCAGAGCTGCTGCTTCAACGCCCTGCTGGTCGATGTCGGTCGGCAACTCAAGCTTCGATCGAAGTTTGCCGTTGACCTGGACGATGATGGTCATTACATCACTCACCAGATATTTCTCGTCCCACTTTGGCCAGTGATTGACGTGAATGGTATCAGTGTGGCCCAATTCCTGCCACAATTCTTCAGTGATGTGCGGTGCGAATGGCGCTAAGATTTGTAGTAAACTCTCCAGAGTGAACCGCCATGTTTCCGACGCTTGCATACCGTGTGACTCTTTGAATTTGTATAGGCCGTTCACCATTTCCATCATTGCCGCTACTGCTGTATTAAACTTCTCATCCTCAATGTCACGAGTGACTTTTTTGATGGTTGAGTGCGTCAGGCGCAGAAGGGTGGCGGCGTCACCCCCTCCGACAGAGGCTGTGGAGGGTTCGTGAGTAGCGGACGCTCCAGCCGAACGCTCGCGAGTAATCTCCTGTGGAGATTCGAGCGAAGAGTGTACTCTGGAGGAGGATGGCGCCGCCAAAAACTCCTGCACCACATTCCATACTCGATTTAAGAACCGATACGTCCCCGGCACCCCGCGCGGATCCCATGGCGCATCCATATCATACGGCGCGATGAACATCTCGTAAACCCGCAGCGCATCGGCACCGTAACCGCTGTCCATGATTTCCATCGGATCGATGACATTGCCCTTGGATTTACTCATCTTTTGGCCGTCTGGCGCCATGATGTAAGCGTTATACATCATCCGCTTGAATGGTTCTGGCGCCGGCACTAGACCGAGTTTATAGAAAAAGCGCATCCAAAAACGACTATACAGCAGGTGCGCCACCGCATGGTCGGCGCCATTGTAATAATCAACCGGCATCCAGTGACTAATGCGCGCTGGATCCCACGCCTCGGCATCATTGTGCGGGTCAAGATAGCGCAGGAAATACCAACTAGAGCAAGCATAGCCATCCAGCGTGTCAGTCTCGCGTCGGCCTTCACGCCAATTGTCACCCGCCGGCTTTGGCTCAGTAATCGGCACGGTTTTACCCGTCTCGACGTCAACCCACACGCGCACCCAATCATCAATTTGCGCCAGGACCGACGTATTACCACCTGTTGGTTTGAAGTTCTCGACCTCTGGCAAAATCACCGGCAAACACTCATCCGCCACAGCGATCGGCGCATAACCGTCAACATGGACCATCGGAATCGGCGCGCCCCAGTACCGCTGGCGAGAAATCAGCCAGTCACGCATTTTGTAAGTAGTTTTACCACGACCAGATCCCTGCTGTTCCAGCCACGCGACGATTTGCTCGCGGGCATCTTCACTACGCGTACCGTCGAATTGCCCAGAATTGATCAATTCACCTTCACCAGTGTAGCATCCGATGTCCGCCGAATCTTCAGGCTTATCAACTACCTGAACAATTGGCAAGTCAAATCTCTCAGCAAAGGCAAAGTCACGTTCATCATGTGCCGGTACCGCCATAACTGCACCCGTACCGTAGCCGCTCAGCACATAGTCCGCCACCCAGATTGGCAGCTTTTGGCCATTGACTGGATTGATGACATAGCTGCCAGTAAAGACGCCAGATTTATCTTTGTTTTCCTGGCGCTCAACGTCAGACTTCTGCTGCGCCGCTTGAATGTATGCTTCAACTTTGGGGCGCGTGTCAGCATTGACCAACTGAGAAACCAGTGGGTGTTCTGGCGCCAAAGCCACGTAGCTGGCGCCAAAAAGAGTATCGGGGCGCGTGGTGAACACGGTGATTGGTGGTACATACTCGAAATCATAAACCGTGAATGTATCCTCTAGTGAAACTTCTTCACCATAGAACTTTTTAAAACTCAACAATTTTTCATTATCATCACTATAACGTTCATGTCCAGAAATATCGTTAGATATATCTCTTAGTGGAAGCTGGTGGATATTAACTATTTTTATATATCCAAATGAATATACTTTTTCTCCATCACGCACCATAGCATCAGCAATATCGCCAACCTTCAGTTTTTTAGCTTCATACCTAATTGTATTGGTTTTTTCACCAGAAATAACTTTTTCTGCCAGATCAGGGGTGAATTTTAAAGAGTCAGATGCCGTTAAATTAAGGGTAAAGTCAACTTCCGCGCCAACCGACCGGCCAATCCAATTTTTCTGCATAGTTTTGACCATGTCCGTCCAGTCCAAGTCGTCAGTCGCCTCCAACATCTCATCAGCATAGGCTGTGATGCGGAAAAACCACTGTTTGAGGTTGCGCTTAGTGACGGGATTGCCACAGCGCCAACATTTGCCGCCCTCAACCTGCTCGTTGGCTAATACCGTATTGTCGGTATCACACCACCACTGCGGCTGCTCCTTTTGGTACGCCAAATCGTGCTTGTACAGCTGCGTAAAAATCCACTGCGTCCACTTGTAATACTCAGGGTCGGCGGTAGAAATCTCCTTTGACCAATCATAGCTAAATCCGAGTCGCTTCAGCTGAGCGATGAAATGCGCTTTGGCTTCGTCGTGCGCCACTCGCGGCGTTTTACCAACCTTGATGGCGTAGTTCTCCACCGGTAGACCAAAACTATCCCAACCAATTGGATGATATACATTGTAGCCCTGCTGACGCTTCAAGCGCGCTTTGATGTCAGCAAACTGAAACGTCCGACCATGGCCGATGTGAATACCAGCCCCGGTGATGCCAGGAAGCATGCTCAAGCTGTAGTACTTGGGGCGCGTCGTATCACCAAGGTCAGTGACGTAGGTGCCATCAGCCTCCCATTTATCTTGCCATTTTTTCTCAATTTCCGTCGGATTGTAGCGTTTCATATCTGTAATTATAGCACGAAAATCGCCCCACATGAGAGTGAGGCGATTGACCGTCAACGAAAGGCTAGTTACGCTTCGTCGGCGTCACTGGCTGAGTTTGTCGAAGTACTAGTTTTTGGAACAAAGCTAGACAGTGGGCTTGACTGGAGCTTTTTCATCACATCTTTCAAGTCTTTTGCGTCAGATGGTGCTTCAACCTTCTTGGCATCGCCATACATGACGCCTGTCTCGAGAGAGACCTTATTACCCTCAGATGAACCCTCAAATTCTACGCGGCGAACTTGTCTCTTTGAGTTGTCGATCCACAGTTTCAGAGAAACATCTACCTTCTTGAAATCAAGTGCATCTGTGTCGAGTGCTTTTGAACTACCACCACCACATTCTTTGATCTTCTTGGCGTATGTTGTTTCGCTCAATGCTTTAGCAAAGTTTTTACGTTTCTCAAGAGTAGCGTCACTCAGATCAATCTCAAATCCACGCAGGCCATCTTTTGTACCCAAGTCTTTTTTGATTTGTAGGAAATTATTGTCGCGGTATACTTGAGCGATTTCTTCGCGAACAGCAGCATCATCCTTAGCGCGGCGAACTGCATTCATCACACATTTTGCTTCTTCTGACTGCTCTAGGTCGTCTGAAGAGATCTTGATCCAGTGGCCGTCGATCTCATTGATGAGCGTCTCAAATTGTTTCAGCATCGTTTCTTTGAGTGATTTTGTCTGAGATCGGCTAGAAATCGCACCACCTGGCGAGGAAACGCTTTCCATGTAACGATCTATCGCTGTCTCGATTGAGCTACGAACATTATCCAGTTTAATATACGTTGCGTCTTCAGTATTGCGTACATTCACTTTTGGCAGAGAGAACTGGATTGACTTGTCAGAACCACCGGCGTTAACTGTTATATCAGCCTGCAGCTCTTGACTCTTCTCTGCGTCTGATGATTTGAGCTTGATGGTGACTTTTTGATTACCCTTGCCTTCAAAAGTCAGCCGTCCTTCAGTGACAGAGTTCTTCGACATGATCGCGTTAACAATTGACGCTTCCAGCGCGCGCTGTGGGTTATTAAATACCAACAGATACCACAACAGTCCTGCAATCAAGCCGATGGTAACTAACGACCCCACAACCAAACTAATAATCAACTTTTTGTGGTTTTTCTTTTTCGGTTTGTTGATCGCACCCATGATAGGCGGCTGCTCAGCCGGCGGCGTTGACTCAGCCGGTGCTGTTGTTGGCTGCTGTATGCTCATATACCCTCCAAATTACTACTATGTTATGTATTATATCAGCTAATCACTAAAACGAGAGAAAAATGCATTCTTCCTGGCTATCCACTCTGGCGTTTGGCGAACTAATTTGTTTTCATCAACCGCTGTATGGAGATTGATTTTAATGGCTTCCTCCAGCCAAACGCCACCTGATGAGCCCTTGAATAGCGCAATGCCATCTTTTTTCAGTTTGTCGCGCACAAAACTACCAGCTTCGATGGCGTCTTTGCATTCTTTTACCTGGCAGCCACGCTGACGAGCCGATGGCGCCAAATACTGGTTGGCCATTTCTCCAACTGTCACTACCCAGTCAAGCTCATTGGGACTACACAAATATCCTAATTTAGACATTTCTTGTGGCATTGATTCTCTCAAACCGTTGATATTGCCTAGGACAGCGATTTTTTGGGGAGCGCTCAAACTATACAGTGTCTGAATGGCCGCAGTCATAGTTGATGGCGACGCGCTGTAACTATCGTCCAGAAGAATAGTGCCATCAGCACCACGCAGCAACTGCATTCGTCCTGGAATTGGGCGCAGTGCCGCCAAACCTCGCTGAATTGAGCCGACATCCATACCTAATTTGACAGCCACAGCCATGGCGGCCACTGCTGGTCTGAGGTTGTGTTCGCCCAATAGCTTCAGTTGTGTTTGAATACCCTCTGGATACTCCGGTGAAATCATAGCACCAAAATGTCCTTCGGTGAGTGAAAAATCATGTTCATCAAAATAGTATTCTGCAACCCCACTGGTGCCATAGGTGGTTATATTAGGATTCGTCACAAACGCCGCAAACCGACCTTCGATGTCATCGCGATTGATCAACGCCATCCGAGAATTATTACCCAGCGTGATCATTTCCTGAGCGACTTCTTCTATGGTATGTTCGACGCGCATGCGCCCTGTGGTGACAGAAGTGATGACGGCAATGTCCGGCAAGATGACTGTTTTGAACCAATCATGAAAGCCAATGCTTTGTGGGCTAAATTCCTGGACGATCACTTGCGCTTCTGGATGTTCAGCGCGAGCTCGTTTTTTGACAGCGCGATACATATTGCGGCGTGCGAAGAATCCCCATTTTTTTTCAGGACCCTCAGGATAGCGTACTCCCATGATCTGCAGTAAAGTCTGCATGTGAGATTTTGGCTCCAGCTGCGGCATAGCGATGGCATAGCGCTGCGACAAAACCGTACCGATGGCTATCTTGGCGCTTGTCTTGCCAGTGCTACCCGTCACCGCTATCAATTTGACATCCGCGTGCGAAGCAAAAAACTCACGCACTAACAATGGGATTTTCTTTTCAAATGATCGTCGAAACATATAGTTATCATACCATAAGCGACTTGCCGAAACCAATGCAAGTCGCCGAAATAGCAAAGCGGAGCTGCTACGCGCCCACCCGGGGCATGTTGAAAATGTGTTTGTCTTTCAATTGGCAAGCATAGGAGATGCCCCTATGCGTACCAGCTCACTTGTGATTATGCACCAATTGCCATAAAAACACAAGCACTATTTTTGCTTTGTGTATTCTGGCAATACTTTTCCGGCAAGAGCTACTGCCATCAGTACTGCAAAACCGCACATAATAGACGGGATGCCGGTGATGGTTGATGGATCGATGATATTGACAAATGTCGTTGGCGCAATGAACAGCACATAGCCGATAATCAATGACCACAATGAGCGGCGAATGTGTTTTTTGGCATTTTTGCCACGGGTGTAAGCGTAGGCAATCGCCACAAACAATAAGCCGTAATAATACAATCCGTACCATTCGCTGATACCTGGTTGATTTTCAAAAATGACATAGTTCCCCAGACAGACGCCAGCGCTAACACCGTTTACGGCTAGCAAAAAGTAGCTGATGAATACAGCTGCTAGGACGTATCCCAACACCGGAATCCAGCGTCGTTTGTCGGCAGAGATTTGATAGACCAAATGAATACCAAGAGGCGGCAACATGGTGATCGCCACGTACCCAAGCTTTGCCCAACCCACGCTATCAAACAGCACCGTGCCTTCACAAACGTTATATTCAGCCCATTGAAACAGCGCTAGACAAACGAGCAGTGCCACGACAATCCTCGTTACAGGATTTAATTTGTAGCGCCATAGTGTATGCAATGCTAAAATAATCTCAATAGCTAAGGTCGCTAACATAACTGGCGGTGAAAAACAGTAGAGCTTTGGTGTTCTGAATTTATCCATATAGTGTATTATACACTAGTCTTGGTCGGTCTTGATGTGGTGCTTTCGGTAGAATAACCTGGCAGATTGCTCAACTTCCCGGTGGCGAGCCTTGCCGCGAACATCAATATCCAGATGCGTACAGACGATATCTCCAGTCACCATAATCTTCACACCCGCCTCACGCAGTCGATGCGCCAAATCTTGCCCTTCGTGATAACGAAACGCTGCGTCATAGCCGCCAACCTGCATAAAATCATCAATCAACAGTGCAAAACTTCCCTCAGCGACCCAGTCAACCTGGCGATCCGTCGCAACTCGCTGGCCCCAAATCCATGGATAATCCCAGCCTTGCTGTTGCAACATTTGGCGGTCGTCTGCCTGAGTTGCCCGCGTAAATTGCCAGTCGTGCTGGGGGTGCATTTCATGACCATAATTCCAGGCCATCGGCTGACCGTTGTTGTAGAGAATAGTACTGCCAAGCATGATATGATTTTCGCCAGCAAACTTTTGGCGCAATATATCAGCAACATTCTCTGTCTCAACGCGCATGTCACAATCGATAAACCATACAATGCCTGTGTTATGTAAGTCCAAAAAACGATTGCGATTCGCTCCCGCGCCAATATTTTTCTCACCAAAGATAAAATTGACTGCCGGAAACTCACGAGCGACGTCTTGCAGTACTTGCTGGTCAATAGAATGATCGTCAAGCACCGTGATGCTGTCAAAATCCTGCTCTGTCAGCTGCGCCAAAAGATCTTTCAAAGCCCGAGGAGCGTTATAGTGTGGGATGGCAACGTGAACTTGCATTTATATACTCACCTTATCGGCAAACCAGCTGCCAAATTTTTGCCAATGTTGGAAATTAGTAGGATCGATCTTTCTATTATTACAGCGATGCGCAAACTCTTCCGCAATCGTTAACCCACCACTACCTTCCATTGATACGACCCGATTCATCGACACCCCTTCGCCGCGCGGTTCGCTCACAAAAACACCATATCGGTCAAATCTAAATACCTTTAGTTTATCACCATCAGAATATGCCACGACGTCGTGCAAGATAATTCTCCGATCATTTTTATCTTTCATCAAAGCCAAAAAATCTTCAGCCGTA
>CAUVOA010000004.1:0-15113 GCA_963553545.1 uncultured Candidatus Saccharibacteria bacterium
TCATGCAACATCAGCTTTCACCCCTGTTACTTTTCGCGATAAGAAAGGAGGCTCATGATGAGCATTATTAATCCAAGTGGCAAGGATATTTTTAGTGTTACCACGGAATGGTGTGGTCGACCACTGACATTAGAGGTAAATAGGGTCGGTTTTCGCACTACCGCCAGTGTGGTAGCGCGTTACGGCGACACAGTTGTGTTAGGTACGGCGATGGTCGGATCGCGACCAGTCGAATTGGACTATTTCCCGCTGTCAATTGACTATGAAGAAAAGTTTTATGCTGCCGGCAAGATCTCTGGTAGCCGATTTATCAAGCGAGAAGGTCGTCCATCTGATGAGGCGATACTCATCGGGCGGCTGATTGACCGACCAATTCGTCCACTGTTCCCGAAGGGATATCGGCAGGAAGTTCAGGTTGTGTCGAGTGTCCTCAGTATGGACCCAAGTTTCCGTCCTGATATGGTAGCAATGGTAGCCGCTAGCGCAGCGCTGAGCCTGACTGGCACCCCATTTGATGGACCGGTGGCAGGTTTGCGTATTGGCCGAGTTAACGGTGAATTTAAGGCCTTTTTGACCCCTGATGAGCGCGCAGCCAGTGACCTGGATTTGGTGGTTGCTGGTATCGAGAACGGCATTACCATGGTGGAAGCGGGTGCTCATGAAGTGAGCGAGCAGGTAATTATCGATGCTATGGCGTGGGCACATCAGATGATGCAGCCAGCCATCCAGCTTCAACGTGAGTTGGTAGAAAAAGTCGCACCAGCCGCGCAGCAGTACGAACTAGTTCTACCAGATGAAACCATACAAGCAGAAGTTGACGTGTGGGTTGCTGGTAAATTTGGCGCAGCTATTCGCCGTGCCTACCCAGAGCGTAACGAACTGATCGCGGATATTCGTCAGGCGTTTCATGATGAATTTACCGAAAAACTTGGCGAGAGTTATGATGAACTGCGACCTCAATACGACGAGGCCTTTACATTGGCGCTCCACAAGGACGTACGCCGAGGTATCGTTGAGGACAAGGTGCGTCCAGATGGCCGCCAATTGACGGAAATTCGACCACTCAGTTCAGAAGTTGGTTTCTTGCCGCGAGCACATGGATCAAGCTTGTTTACCCGCGGCGTGACCCAGGGTATGAACATCGTTACTCTGGCGCCGCTGAGCTACGCGCAGCTGGTGGACACCATGGAGCAGACCGATTACGAGCGGCGATATATGCACCATTACAATGCTCCAGGCTACACGGTTGGTGAAGTGCGCCGTTTGGGTAGCCCGGGTCGTCGGGAAATTGGGCATGGCTACTTGGCGGAGCGGGCATTAACGCCAGTCTTGCCAAGTGAAGAAGAGTTCCCATATGCTATTCGTTCAGTGACAGAAATCATGAGTCAGAACGGTTCTACCTCAATGGCAGCGACGTGTTCAAGCTGTTTGGCGTTGATGGATGCAGGTGTGCCGCTCAAAAATCCGGTCTCTGGTATCGCCATGGGCTTAATGATGGACGAGGGTACACCATATGTGCTGAGCGACATCGCTGATGCTGAAGATTTTGCTGGTGATATGGACTTTAAGGTGACAGGCACTGCTCAAGGTATCACGGCGCTACAGATGGATATGAAGGTGCATGGCCTACCAGTTGACATTTTGGCGCAAGCGATTGAGCAATCAAAAGCTGGCCGAGCGCACATCTTGGAGCATATGTTGTCAGTATTACCACAGCCACGCCAGGCATTGAGCCCATACGCGCCGCGCATTGAGAAGATCAAGATCAACCCAGACAAGATTGGTGCGGTGATTGGCAAGGGTGGAGAAATGATCAATAAGATCACCTCTGAAACTGGTGCCGAAATTGACATCAAAGAAGATGGCTTAATTACCGTGGCTAGCCCAGATGGCGCATCAATTGAGAAAGCTATGAATTGGATCAAGAGTTTGGTAGAAGAGCCAGAGGTTGGCAAGATCTATGAGGGTCGGGTTGTTAGTATCAAAGACTTTGGCGCTTTTGTGAATATCTTACCAGGAGTCGATGGTATGGTACATATTTCGAAACTGGCCGAAGGTCGGGTCAATAAGGTGACTGATGTCGTCAAAGAAGGCCAGACTGTCCGCGTAAAGATAACTGGTATTGATGAGCGCGGCAAGATCAATTTGACGATGATCGGTTTATAATCTAGCCATAACCGTATTCAGTAAATCGTAAATAGTGTACAATTAATAGAGTAAGAAAAGGAGAAAGCATGGATAACAAAGGTAATAATACAAACTCGACACCAACTCCTGCTGCAACCGTTCCGGAACCACGTGTGCAACCGGCGCCAACTCAGCCAGTTCCTCAGGGACCAGTCAAGAAAAAGGGTATGAGCAAGGGTATGTTGTGGGGTATCATTGGTGGTTCGATTGCCTTCATCTTGTTGGTCGTTGGTATTGTTTTGGCAGTGATTTTATTGAGCGGTCCAAGTAAAGAAGATTATAAGGAAGCGCATGATAAGGTTACGAAAGTGCGAGGTACTTATCTACGGGTTGGCTCGGCTTTTCGTATGGTTTCATATGGGACATCAACCGCGTCTACTGATAAGATTAAAGAATCAGTAGAAGAATACAAGAAGTCGGTTGATGACTTGAAAGATATGAAAGCCTTGCGCGACAAAGATGTTAAGCAAAAATATGATGATTTCATCAAACAAAACAATGAATTTACCACAATGGTAGGTGATTTGGCTGATGCATCTGATGAATTGTTAGAGACCACAAAGAACTGTCGAACTGCTACTACATTTCCTCGATTTAGCTCAGACCGTAGTAAGTTGCTAGAGAACTATGACAAAACTGTTAGTTCTTGTGTTTCTGCTGTTAAAAAATTAGCCAAAGTAAAGAGTCAATTGTTGTCCGAAGAGGCAAAGAAACTGGCTGATGCTTTTGATGAACAACGAGGCATAGTTGAGGAGATGCAAAAAGCTCATGATGCTGGCGACGCGTCTGGTCTGTCAGCAGCTGCGAGTAAGTTGTACCGCCAACTGACAAAGTTCAAGGCTGGTGACGCTCCAAAAAAGCTAAACGAGGCGTTCCAGAAGGCAGAGGTTAACTCTCAGTTGAATGCTTTGGGTCGCGTATTGACTGAAAAAGCAAATCAAAGTTAAAGTTCAGGTAGAATCAGTGAGAAGCTCCGTCGTGTGGCGGAGCTTTTTAATTGGCCGGGAGAGTTGTTTATGTAGGATGAATGTAGTATAGTGGATAGTAGATATCTACTATAGCTAATTTGGAAAGGATTTTATGAAATTATCGGGAGCTGTTGAACAAGCTTGCTGTATTATGGCGCTTTTGGCCGACCCTAAGCGAACCGCGCCAATTACTAACGACGCTTTGGCTGAGAAAATGGCGGTATCGCCGACGTACCTAAAGAAGATTAGTCGCAAATTGGTTGTGGCACAGCTCATCACTTCAGCACAAGGTGCTGGCGGTGGTTTCGTTTTGGCGAGGGAAATGAACCAAGTGACGCTGCACGACGTCGTTTTAGCAATTGAGGGCGAAGCACCGTTCTTTCAACCCCAGGGGATTATTGAGCGGGTCTTTGTGACGCGCCGCCGCCAAGTCGAAATTGGCATGAATATGATCGAAAAAGTCTTTTCTGAAGCGCAGCAAAAGTGGAGCGATTATCTAAAAACAGTAACCCTAGAAGATATTGCCAAGGAGGTAATGCATGGTTGAAAAAGTAAAGCGGTTTTCGCGCCGGCAACGCAGTAATATGGTGCGCGCCGAGTGGCGGCATTTATTCAAAAATAAGATTTTATTGGTTTCGCTGGCGGTGATTTCGTTTATCCCGATTATGTACAGCGGCTTTTTCTTGGGGTCGATTTGGGATCCGTACGGGCAAACCAAAAACTTGCCGGTGGCGTTTGTCAACGAGGACAAAGGCGCGCAGCTGAATAGTCAAGCGCTGAACGTCGGGCAGTCGGTTGAGCAAAAATTAAAAGATAATCACGATTTGGGCTGGGAATTCGTGACCAAGCAGCAAGCCGATAGCGGCGTTAGCAGCGGGCATTTCTATGCAGTGGTGACGATTCCGGCGGATTTTTCGGCAAAAGCAGCATCGATTACGCAAAATAAACCCGAGCAGGCAGTTATTCACTATACGACGACGCCAGCCAAGAATTATATCGGTTCGTTGGTCAGTAGCCAGGCGGCTGAAAAAGTCAAGACTTCGGTGGCTGAGCAAGTCACTAAGGCTTATGCCAAAGGCGTGCTAGAAAAAATCAATAAGCTTGGCGGCGGTCTGGAAACAGCAGCGGACGGCGCAGTGCAACTGCATGATGGTTTGGCGACTTTGCAGGCAGGCGCGCAAACTTACACCAGTGGCGTTAA
Source organism: uncultured Candidatus Saccharibacteria bacterium (assembly GCA_963553545.1). Classification (GTDB taxonomy): domain Bacteria; phylum Patescibacteriota; class Saccharimonadia; order Saccharimonadales; family Saccharimonadaceae; genus Nanosynbacter. The sequence goes on from CAUVOA010000004.1 coordinate 4,357, forward strand.
GCAGTTGGCAACCAATCAGCAGGCGCTAAGCAACGGTTTGGCACAGCTAGCTGATGGGTCGCGCCAACTGCAAGCGGGACTGGGGCAAATGTCAAATGGTTTGCCGAACCAAGTCCAAGTTGCGCAATTATCAAACGGCATGAAGCAGCTGCAATCTGGTCTCAATCAGCTCAACACCAGCGTGCATAATCCATCGCCAGAACTGACAGCACTGCAACAAAAGGTTGCTAACGAGGCGCAAACTTTGGCGGTGACAATGCAGGCGGCAAGGGTAGATTTGACGACAGCCGGCGGCACACTACAAACGCTCGGTGCTGAAGCGCAAGCTGCTCCTGGCAAATCAACAACTATAACCGTGCCGCAAATTGGCATTATATCAAAAGCACTCACAGCAACGCAGACTATTACAAAACAAACAACTGAGCTGTTAATGGACTTGCAAACACTGACGGTGCAATTGAGCAAGCAACAAAGCCAACTGCAAACTGGCATTGCGACACTGGCAAACGGCGCGAACCAACTGGCACCGAATGCGGTTAGTGCGTTCAATGGTTACAATAACCTGAGAGCGGCTAATAATCAGCTACTGGCTGGCTCGACAACGCTGGTGAATAATTTGTCACAAGTGCAAACCGGCAGTCAGCGACTAGCCAACGGCGCGGCAGTCTTGAACGCTAATTCGGGCACTTTGCTCAGTGGTACGTCGCAGCTGGTAACTGGCGCGGACACGCTGTCTGTCAAATTGGCTGACGCTGGCAACCAGATAAAGCTCCAGCCGACTGGTGCTGCCACGCAGCAGCAAATCACCAACCCGGTATCGTCGGAAACTAATAAACAGGGAGATGTGCCAAATTATGGCTATGCCTTAGCACCATACGTCTTGTCGCTGAGCTTGTTTGTCGGGGCGCTAGCGGTCAATATTATTTATCCTATCCGTAAGACTTTTACCGAACAAGAAAATGCCTTTCACTGGTGGCTCGCCAAAGCCTCGGTCATTGGTACGGCAGCTTTTGCTCAGGCAACAATCTTGATGCTAATTATGGTTTATTGTCTGGGCTTAACGCCTGACCATCCGGGGCATTTCATCGGCGCGGTATATTTGACCTCGTTTGCCTATATATCGATTGTGTCGCTGTTGGTGATTGTCTTGGATAATCCAGGGCGCTTCCTAGCAATGGTGCTGCTGGTGTTGCAGTTGGGATCGAGTGAAGGAACTTTCCCAATCCAAACGACAAATGGCTTTTTCCAAGCGGTCAACCCGCTGGTACCGATGACTTATTCAATCAGGGCCTTGCGTCAAGCTATCTCGGGAGGGCTCAGCAACTCATTTTACATTGATAGCATGTGGGTGCTGGCGGGCTTTTTGCTGGTAGCTAACCTGTTGATGCTCGGCTTCTTCGCCTACCGCGGCAAGCGAAAATTTATTCACACATCAGTGGACGGCGATAATTGATATAGATAACAGTGGTGCTGTTATTACGCGCTTTTGACAAAATATCTGTGGTTTGCTAAAATAGATCCACTAACGAGGGAATATTTGCTATTTATCTCTCTGCCTGGTTTTTGAATTATTATAACGAAAAAAGGAGTATAACAATATGGGTCAGCGGCGACTGGCAACACCGCAGAAGGATGATGCTAAAAAGCGTCCTCAGTCGAAAAAAAGCAACAATGCAGTATTAAACAGCACCACCACTCGTAAAGGTGAGGTTTTTCGCGCGCAGCGACGAACAAGCGAGAATGTTAACCTCAGGGCGTCACAGCACGTGATCAATATCCCAGTCAATAAATCAGTTTACAACGGCTATGGCGGTGAACAATTTAGTGCCAAAATGCAGCCAAAACGGACTCGCGGCGGCAAGCCAAAGCTCAGGATCATCCCAATCGGCGGTGTCGGCGAAATGGGCATCGGTAAAAACATGAACGCCATTGAGTATGATGATGAGATTATCGTTGTCGACATGGGCTTTCTGTTTCCGGGCAGCGATTATCCGGGCATTAACTATATCACGCCGGACATCACCTGGCTGGAGGAAAATAAGCACAAGATCAAGGCGCATGTGTTCACTCACGGACACCTTGATCACATCGGTTCTTTCCGGCATTTTATTCACCGAATTCCAGCGCCAGTCTATGCGTCGAAGTTTACTATCGGTATGCTAGATAAGTCGCTGGCTGATGCCGATACTGATTTTCAGCCAGACTTTCGAGTGATGGATCCATTGAGCCATGAAATTGTTCAGGTGTCGAAACACTTTTCGGTGGAATTGGTGCGGGTGAATCACTCTATTCCAGATTCGACAGCGGTGATCATTCGGACGCCACTGGGTGTGATTATTGATTCTGGCGACTGGCGATTCGAGGAAAGTCCGGTTGATGGTCAGAAGTTTGACCTTAAACGCATGACTGAAGTGGCGTCCAAAGAAGGCGTGTTGATGTTCATGAATGAATCGACCAACTGTGAGTCGGCTGGTACGCACACCCACACCGAGTTTGATATTCAATATTCCATCGGTCAGGTGATGGATAAATTCAGCAACAGCCGAGTAATTTTAAGCTGTTTCTCGTCACAGGTCCACCGCTTGCAATTGATTTTGGAAGAGGCGCATAAGCACGGCCGTAAGGTGGCGTTTGCTGGCTTTTCAATGATCCAGAACTTGGAAGTGGCGCTGCGTTCGGGAACCATCAAGATTCCGAAAGATACCGTCATGAAGATGGAAGATATCATCAAGTTACCAGACAGCCAGGTCACGGTGGTTTGTACCGGTTCACAGGGTGAGTTTAATGCTGTGTTAAATCGCATGGCGACTGGTGCGCATAAATACATGAAGATCAAAGGCTCTGACGTGGTGGTGTTTAGCTCTAACCCGATCCCGGGCAACGAGAAGAACGTGGTGCGAACAGTTGATGGTTTGATGCGCGAGGGTTCTGATGTGATTCAGAATGGCAAAACGCACTTGACCGGGGTTGGGCCGCTACACTTGTCGGGTCATGGGTATTATGACGATCACATTAAGCTGATTAACGCCTTGAACCCAACGTACTATATGCCAATTCACGGTGAATTTCACATGCTGGTGCACAATGCGCGGCTGGCAGAGAAAGAGTGTGGGATTCCTAGGAAGAATATCTTTGTGTGTGACGCCGGTGATATTATTGAAATTGATATTGAGCGCCAAGCTAAGAAAGCTGGTCGAATTCAGGCTGGTGGCGTGATGTATGACGATACGGGCGCTATCGTATCCGAGGTGGTACTGAAAGACCGTATCCATATGTCTCAAGAGGGTATGTTTGTGGTGGTATTGACGGTGCAGCGCGGTACGGGACGGCTGTTGACTAGTCCGGATATTATCTCCCGAGGATTCATTTACTTGCGTGATTCTGAGGAATTAATGAACATGATCCGCCAGTACTTGAAGCAAAAAGCAGCGCGCAGTTTTGCCGGCAAGTATGACCTTGATGTGGTGAAAAAGGAAATCAAGGATGAAGTTACGCATATTTTGTATGATCAGACGCGTCGGACACCGATTGTTATCCCTGTTATCAATGAAATCGGTGGTGGCTTGAAAGCTCCAGGAAAAGTTTCTCGGGGCGTCCAGGGAGCAGCTAAGCCAGAAGCAGCGGCTGATAGCCCAGTTGTACCAAAGCTACCCAAAAAACGATTTCCAGCTAAACAAATCCCTGACACGGAGGCGAACGACACCAAGGCTCGAGAGCGACGCAATGCACCGGCTTATTAGACATATTTAATAAAGTATGATATAATAAATAAGTGCGATAATCCGTAAAACGGGGTATAATAAATAACAGTTATGCCTAAAAAACGAAAGACTACGAAAAAGAAATCAGTGGCGACCGCGCCAAAACATGATGTGCCGAGTGGCTTTTGGTCGCAAGTTGGGGCGGTCTTGATGATAGTGCTGTCATTACTGTTAGTGGTGGCATGGTTTGATGTCGGTGGCCCAGTGTTGGAATGGACCAACCACGCCGCTTTGAAGGTCGTTGGTTACGCTATGTATGCTCTGCCAGTGTTGTTGGTGTATATTGCGGTGGAGACTTTCCGCGCAGAGAATAATCGATTGCCAATTGCCATGAAAATAGCGGCTGTTTTGGAGGTGGTGTGGCTGAGTGGGCTGTTTGGACTACTAAAGACTGCGGCCCGCCCGGAGGCTGGCGGTGTTATTGGGGATGTTGCTAATAATATAATGATGACCCTGGCAGAAAAGCCAATCGTCGCTCTGATATATATCGTTCTCATCCTTATTACCGCGTTGTTCATCACGCTCATGACCCCAGTAGAGTTGTTTGGTAAGATATGGGAAATGATGCGGCGTGATTCTTCGGAGGACGATGAGAACAAGGCAATTATGCGGCAGGCCGCCAAAGCGGAAAAAGCTGAGCCACGAAAGGTTAGCGAGATTAATTTGAACGCTGGTGTGCCAACGGTAGATACGGAAGAGCCAGCTAAAACTAAAAAGACATCGCCGCTGAGTAGTTTGCGGGGTAGTGTGAAGCAGGATAAATCTGCTGAGGAACAGGCAGCATTGGTTTCAGTGCATGATCCAAATTGGCAATCACCGAGTTTGGATCTACTAGAGAAGAAGCAGAGCCCAGCTGACGCTGGTGATATTCGGCAAAACGCGCAGATCATTCACGATACGCTGGCGGAATTTAACATTGATGTGGAGATGGAAGATGCAAATATTGGGCCAAAGGTGACGCAATATACCTTGCGGCCGCCGAGTGGTGTGAAATTGACGCGGATCACAGCACTGGAGACGAATATTGCTTTGAATTTGGCGGCGCAGAGTTTACGGATTGAGGCGCCGATTCCTGGGCAAAAAGCCGTTGGTATTGAGGTGCCAAACCGACGAGCGGCTGATGTGCGACTATATGGTGTGTTGGATTCGAAACAATGGAAGCACGCCCATGAACCGTTGAGCTTTGCTATCGGTAAGGATATCTCGGGTGAAGCAGTGGTTGGTGAGCTGAACAAGATGCCGCACATGTTGATCGCTGGTCAGACCGGTTCTGGTAAGTCGGTGATGATCAATACTCTATTGACTAGTTTGTTATATCGCAATAGTCCGAGCGACATGAAATTGATCTTGGTTGACCCAAAGCAGGTGGAAATGGCACCATATGAAGATATCCCACATTTGCTGACGCCAGTGATTACTGAGCCAGAGAAGACAATTTCAGCTCTAAAATGGGCGGTCAATGAGATGGAGCGGCGCTATAAGCTGTTGGCGGCGGAGAAAATTCGTGATATTAAGAGCTATAACAAAAAAATCAAAACTGCTGGCACGAAAATCCCGGTTGCTGATGAAAACGGAAATGTTCAGCAACATGAAGACGGGGCGATGCCATACATTGTCATCGTCATTGATGAGTTGGCTGATTTGATGATGGTGGCGGCGCGTGATGTTGAGGCACTGGTTGTTCGACTGGCACAGAAAGCTCGAGCAGTGGGTATTCATTTGGTCTTGGCAACGCAGCGGCCAAGTGTTGACGTGATCACTGGTTTGATCAAGGCAAACGTGCCAGCACGAATTGGGTTTACGGTGGCCTCACAAGTTGACTCCCGAACTATTCTGGACCAGATTGGTGCCGAGAAGCTGCTTGGTCAGGGTGATATGTTGCTGTATACACCAAGCATGAGTAAGCCAAAACGTATTCAGGGTGCATGGGTGACTGATGACGAGGTTAATAAGATAACTGATTACCTCCGGATGCAATCAGCGCCACAATACAATGACGAAGTGGTTGCTCAGCCTGTGCAGCTCAACGGTAAGGGTGGCGTGATGGTGAACCTGGAGGGCAACGACGGTGACGCTATGTTTAAGGACGCTGTTCGCTTGGTTATTGAGAGTCGTCGAGCCTCTACTAGTTTATTACAGATGCGGTTGAAGATTGGGTATGGTCGAGCTGCTCGTATCATGGCTGAGATGGAAGATCAGGGAATCATTGGTCCGGCCAATGGTTCGAAGCCACGAGACGTGTTGGTATCAAGCCTTGATGAGCTTGGCGATAGCTAGTCTGAAAGGATAGGCTTATCGTGCAGTTTGGTATTCTCCCAGCAGTGTGACCTTGTGTCCAGTTGAGGTGATCTTATCGATGGCGCGCTGTAATGACGGACCGGCAGCATCAACAGTCATGAAGAATTTATAGTTCCAGGGTTGGCCGATGATAGGCTGGGATTGGAGGCTGGCGAGGTTGATTGACTGATTGGCAAAGGTACGGAGTATCTCAAGCAGGCTGCCTGGTTGGTGGGTAGTGGTCACCACAAGCGTTGCTCGATTGGCGTCAGTCACTGTGGCGATTGGATCAAGGACGAGAAAGCGAGTGATATTATCCTGACCGTCTTGGATGTGTCGCTTGAGAATCGGCATATTGTATAGTTGAGCGGCAGTTTCACCGGCGATGGCTGCCAGGCGTGGTGAACCCTGTTGCTTGATAAATTCGACAGCGCCAGCGGTATCAAAATATTCAATTTGCGCAGCGTGTGGTAGGCATTCTTGGAGAAAATGCTGGCATTGTGACAAGGCAACAGGATGTGAATAGACAGTAGTAATGTCCTCAAGCTGTGTGCCTGGATTGGTGATGAGGGTTTGTTGAATGGTAAGTGTCACTTCACCAACGATAGGAGCGCTGCAGGATTCGATGTGACGGTAGGTTTCGTTGATGGTGCCGTAAATGGTATTCTCTACTGCCACGATAATAGCGTCAGCCTGGCCGCGAGCATAGGTTTGAAAAACATCGCCAAAGGTCATACAAGGAACGATGGTGGCGTCAGGCCCGTACCATTGTTTTGCTGCTTGTTCGTGAAATGATCCAGCTTGTCCTTGAATAGCGATACGCATGAATTTTATTGTAGCACGGTCTAGTGGGTTTACCACTGGACTTTTATATCAGATTACCGTATAATACGAGGGAATAATAACCTAAGGTTATGTGAGATAGCATAACCATCCGTGAAGGATTCCGAAGGAGGAAACATGAACGAATACGAACTAACCGTTCTTATTCATCCAGATTTGGAAGCAAATTTGGATGCGGCGCTGGACAAGGTTCGAGCGTTGATCAAAGACAATGGTGGTGAAATCACCAAAGAAGACAACTGGGGTAAGAAAAAACTGGCTTACCAAATTCGCCGCGAAGATTTCGCAGTGTATGTATACTTTGAGGCAACACTACCATCAGACGCACCGCGCAAGATTTCAAGCACACTGAACATTACTGACGAAGTATTGCGCTACTTGTTGGTAAAGACTGATGAAAAAACTCGTCAGGCATTAGCAGAGCAGCGCGAGCGATCTGAGAAGATGGCTGCTGAAGCTGCTGAAGCTGACGCATAGTTATCGCAACCGATATCGATAATAACACTATAATAAGGAGGGTAACACTATGGCACGAAGTATCAATCAAGTCATTTTGATGGGGAGATTGACCCGTGATCCTGAGCAGCGCACAACAACGTCAGGTAGGACGGTGGTGAGCTTTTCTATCGCGGTGGATCGCCAAACACAAGATGATCAAGCTGACTTCTTTGATGTCACTGCATGGGAAAAGCTCGGTGAGTTGGTTATGCAGTACCTATCAAAGGGCCGACGCGTGTTGGTACAAGGACGCCTTCGCCAAGACAGCTGGGAAGACAAGGAAACTGGCAAGCGACGTTCACGAATTGAAGTGGTTGCCTCTGATGTGACCTTCCTGGATGGGCCAAGTGGTGATACTGCCAGCTCAACGGCAACTATATCAACGAAAGAAGAAGTAGTGACGGAAATTGACGATAAACCGATTGATTTATCAGAAATCCCGTTCTAACAAGGAGTAGAAAATGGCTAAACGACAAAAAAAGGATACACCAAGTGTATTTGACTACCGAGACGTAAAGACGTTGCAACGATACACTAACGTGTATGGTCAAATTGAATCAATTGCAAAAACTGGTTTGACTGAAAAACAACAGCGAAGCTTGGCGGTTGCTATCAAACGCGCTCGCCACTTGGCATTGTTGCCATTCGTGACACACGGCTAATTTGGAACATTTTTCGGCGTACCAAAGGATGTGGTGCGCCGGCCAACAGTTCTAAAGATGAAATAAAGGAGCAAGGATGTACCAGCCAACAGATTTAAAAAAAGGAACGATTTGCCAAATAGACGGTAAGCCATATCGCGTGGTTGAATATGGACAGAAGGTGATGGGCCGCGGCGGATCGATTGTTAATGTGAAATTGAAAAACTTGATTGACGGCAGTGTTATCCCGAAAACCTTCAAGGGGCAAGAGAAGATTGAGTCAGCTGAAGTGACCAATAAGACTGTTCAATATTTGTACCGTGATGGTGAAACATTTTACTTTATGGATCCTGAAAGCTTTGAACAATTTGAATTAGGCGCAGCAATCGTCGACTCAGCGGCTGACTTTTTGAAGGAAGGTGATTCATTGAGCTTGCAGTTTTTTGATGGACGAGTCATCAACGTAGAGTTACCAAAAAACCTCTACCTAGAAGTGACGTATACTGAAGATGTTGTGAAGGGTGACACGACTTCGAGCGTGTTGAAAGATGCCACATTGGAAACTGGATTAGTGATCAAGGTGCCAGCATTCATCAAACAGGGGGATATTGTTAATGTCGATACAACGACTGGCGAATATAGGGAAAGAAAAAAGTAGAGAACTGAGGAAATACCTCACGCTACGACTGAAGATTATACGTCTTCGAGTGCGCCGTTTTTGTAAAAGATGTCATCAAGACTCATCGTTGAGATGGGTCTTTTATGGTGGTGTTAGTTTTTGTTTAATCTGTCTGTTGTCTGTGGTTATTCAGATGAGCTTTCCGGGCGATCGCTTGACTAGTAGGGCCCACATGATGGGGCGGAGTGTTAGCTGGTGGACGCGCAATGATATTGAACGGTTGGCGAAGGACAGTACTCCACAGACACAGCTGCAATTTGCGACAAGAAATGGCAAGCAGGAAGCTTCTGTAGGCAATTTTGGTGGCACAGTGTGTGGTCGTTGTGTGGCCGACAAAGCGTTGGATTATCCGTGGTGGCAGCGATTGATGCCGTTTAGTTTATGGTGGCGTTCGGTCGAGGTTAACAATGCTGAAGTGAAATTTGATGAAAGTGCGTTGGAAGCGAAGATGGCTGAATATGGTGATAGCTTAACATTGCCGCCCGAAAATGCACGAGTAGAGATTCAGAATGACAAGGTGGTGGTTGTAGCAGAGAAAGCTGGTCGTGAACTGCAAAGTGTTGAGGCGCGTCAGGCGATAGCTTCGACCCAGTATTCTTTGGGTGACAAGACCGAGGTGCAGATGAAGGGTAAGCGTCTGTCTGCCAAGGTGACGGAAAAACAGCTGCAAGAGTTACGCTCTCGTGTTGAAAAGATTTTGCAGCGAAATATCGCCGTGGAATTTGAAGGTAAGGCAGTCAAAGTTGACAAATCAACCATCGCAAAGCTTTTGTCTTTCATCGAAGATGGACATAATATCCCCAAAATAGCACTCAATCAGGCGAAACTAACAGAGTTTTTGGAACATTCATTTGGCAAAGTAGTCAATAAACCAGCTGGAAAAACCGTTATTTATATGCATGACGGCACAGAGACGAAACGTGAGAATGGGGCGCCAGGTCGGGGCATCGATGTCGCGCAAATGACGACAAAAGTACAAGAGGTGCTACTTGGTACGGAGGAAAAAGATAGTAAAATTGCCTTGCTGGCTAAACAGTTGCCTCCGCAGCCGGTATATAAAGAGACGTTTTCTCATTCGGCACTGGGGCTGCAGGCTTATGTCAATTCAGTGGCGCGTGATCATGATATTCGCCTGACAATTAGCCAATTGTCTGGCGAAAACTGGAATGCTCAGGTGCGCGGCAACGAGTCTAGTGTGTCGGCCAGCACCTACAAACTATATATAGCTATGGTTTTGATGGATAAAATTGATAATAATCAGTTGACTATGAATGATAAAATCGGCGGGGCATCTGTGCAAGAATGTATAACGCGGATGATTGTAAACTCAGATAATGCGTGTCCGGAGGCAACTATAGCACAATATACCGCTAGCGGTATTACTGAATATTTGCGTGAGGGCAAAGGTTTTAAGGAGACGTCATTTAAAGGATCGTATGTGATGACGTCGACTAATGATTTGGCGAAGATTTTGAAGGGAATTGATGATAGCACTTTAGTCAGAGGTAGCCACCGTGACTTCTTGTTGGGCTTGATGCAGCGACAGGTGTATCGTCAGGGTATACCGGCTGGGAGTAATGGTACAGTGCAGGATAAGGTTGGTTTTTTGGAAGGCTACCTGAATGATGCGGCTATCGTGACTCATCCAAAGGGTAAATATGTCATGTCAATTATCACCAAGGGTCAGTCATGGGGTAAAATAGCCGAGATAACTCGTAAGCTTGAGGATATTATGTATGGCGGTTAAGAGGCGGCTTGATAAAGAACTGGTTGCTCGAGGCCTGGTTGCTAGTAGATCACAAGCTGAAAATTATATTCGCCTCGGTGATGTTCTGGTTGATGGAAAGGTGGTACAAAAGCCAGGTTATATGGTGGATGATCAGGTGTTGATTACGTTGTCAGCACGTGAGCGATACGTCAGTCGTGCGGGGTTGAAACTAGCGAGTGTCGCTTCAGCTTTGGGTATCACATTTACCGACCGTGTTGTGCTGGATGTTGGCAGTAGCACCGGCGGGTTTACTGATTATGCGCTGAAACATGGTGCTAAAAAAGTATATG
>CAUVOA010000005.1:0-14292 GCA_963553545.1 uncultured Candidatus Saccharibacteria bacterium
GACAGATACAGTTGCGCTTCAGCAGCATTAACATATGGGTAAATGCCAAAGGCTAACGACTTGTTGATCAATAGCTCGTTCGGATTGAGGTAGCTAATGACGGTTTTGAGCGCGTGCTTTTCTTCGTCACTAAGTTTTTCAAAATCCATCAAGTCCTGTGCTAGCTGAACTTCATTAGGAAACCAAGTGTTAGCCACCGCTTGGTTGTATAGATCGTATGCCCATGGGTAACGAATTGGGTGTAAACTCAGCCCGTCGCGCAGCCCCGAGCCTAAAATTCCACCTTTTGGATGTGTATAGTCTGACATGATAACCCCCTTTATTTATTAATTTTTGCAAAGCCAAAGCCACGCGCCTTGCCTGCACCTGTTCTAATCTTTTGCTCAGCAATTTTTTCCACCGACACCGTGGTCTGCTCTGACTGATGACGCGGCTTAACGTGTAGGTAATAGGTTGTTTTCAAACCACGCCGCCAGGCTTCCGAATAAATCTCCACATACTCATCAATATCGCGAGTTTCCAGGTACATGTTGCGGCTAATCGCCTGGTCGACCCATTTTTGAGCCCGGGCCGCTACTTCAATGAACGCATATGGGCTTAATTGGAAACTGGTTTTATAGACATCTTTTAGCTTCTGCGGAATAGCATCAATGTGTTGAATATCACCTTGGTTGGCAAATACCTCTTCCTTGATGTCATCCCACAAGTTCAGCGCCTTGAGGTCGCGCACCAGGTTATTATTTACCTCCAAAAACTTACCATTCAGAGTCGAGCGGCTAAAGATTTGTGCAAACTGCGGATCGATACCTGGCGTGGTACCAGCAATGTGGCCGATGTTCGCCGTTGGCGCGATAGCCATCAGTGTCGCGTTGCGCATACCCTTCTTGACTTTCACCCGAAGCGAATCCCAGTCGAGGCTCGACTTGTGGTCAATTTTCACCTTTACCTTGCGGTCAGTAGACAGCGTCTCCAGGGTGTCAATCGGCAAAATACCCTTACTCCAACCACTACCCTTGTAGGTAGGATAGCTGCCCAGCTCCTGTGCCAAGTCCGCTGATTGGTCGATGGCGTGATAGCTGATGAATTCAGTCAGTGTATCAATCAAGTTATATGATTCTTTAGACTCATAGCAGTAGCCAAGCTTTTCGAGCACATCAGTAAAGCCCATTATTCCCAAACCAATTGCCCGCGTTTGGTTGTTTGAGTGCATAGCTTCCGGAATCGGCGTCTGGGTGATATCTACCAAGTTGTCCAGTTGGCGTACCGCTGCTCGCGACGCTTCTTTGAGTCGATCCCAATCCCACGTCTTATCTTCGTTCAAAAACGCTGACAAATTGATACTCACCAGGTTACAGGTAGCAATGTTGTCTTTGTCCTGCGGTAAGGTAATTTCCGTACAGAGATTAGACAGGTGAATCGTACCCGTATTATTGTTTAAGGCCCGAACGTTAATGGTGTCTTTCCAGGTGAGCCATGGGTGGCTGGTAGCCTGTAAGCTGGTCAAAATCTGTTTGAATTGCTGGCGAGCTGATGTCTTTTCAAAGACGCGCATTTTACCAGCCTCAGCTAGTTTAATGTACTCTTTGTAGCGTGCGGAAAATTCTTCACCATACAGTTCTGGTAGATCTGGCGTATCTGCCGGGTCAAACAAGTACCAATCTTGGTCTTTTTGCACCCGCTTCATAAATTCGTCAGAGATAAATACCGCGGTGTTAGCAAAACGCGTTCGCATGTATGGATCACCGGAGTTAGAACGCAGGTCGATAAACTCCCTAAAATCAATATGCCAGTTTTCCATATATACTGCCGCTGCACCCATCTTTTTACCCTTACGGGAGACGGCAAATAGCGCCGTATCGATCATCTTGATAAATGGAATTGGTCCAGTACTTACCGTATTGGTTGTCTTGACTGGACTGCCAGATGCCCGCAATTTAGTAAAGCCGATACCGATACCACCAGTACCTTTGGCAATCCACATCGTGTCACGCACCGCCTTAGCAATTGATTCCATGTCATCATCAACATTCAGCAAGAAACAGTTACTGAGCTGCGGGAATGAACCACCAGCATTGACGCGGGTTGAACCACCTGGCACATACTCCAGACTACTCATGTGATTGTAAAAATCGATGGCTGCAGCTGTCGGATCTTTTTCATTGTAGCTCAGCCCCATAGCGATGCGCATGTGAGTAAATTGTGGTGGTTCAATTGGCTCACTACCATGTTTACGCAAAGCATAGCGGTTACGGTTAGTGATGACACCGAGGTACTTACTGAGGTCGTCTTTAGCAGGATCAAGCGCTTCACCAAGCTTTTTTAAATCAAACCTACCGTCAGTCATCCGCTGGTCCAGTAGCCCAACCTTTACTGCATCCTTCACGAACTGAGGAAATTTCTTTGCGTGCAGTTTCTTTAGCTCATCAGCAGTTTCATAATCATCTAGGGTATTTTTATAAATATTTTTTAACAACAGCCGTGCCGCGATCTTGTCATAATCTGGATCGTCTTTAACATTCTGCAAGGTTGTCTGGATGACCGCTTGGTCGAGCTGCTCAGTTGTAATGCCGTCAAACAATGTCAGCTGCAGTTCAGTAGCCACCTGCACGACCTTGGATACTTGATCAGGCAACCCCTCTGCCGCCTTCAGTAACGCTATGTTGATTTTATTTGCATCAAACGGCTCTTTCGTCCCGTCTCGTTTGACGACATGAATGACACTCATTATACCTCCCTTAAAACTATATTGGTCACAGAGACACAAGAAAAATACCAACAGCACCTCCCCTGTGGTATCAGCTTTTCTCACCTCTTGGTTTTTGTTTATCTACCCGCTATAGATATAGCGTATATATACCATGATAAGCACTAAATGTAGGGTTTGCAATAGGTTTTGTTAATTTTACAATGACGATCGAAGATAACCCTATTTGCACTTGGCGGAAGGACGGGGATTCGAACCCCGGAGACCCCGTGAAGAGTCTACACACTTTCCAGGCGTGCCAGTTCAACCACTCCTGCATCCTTCCGTCTTGATTTAGTATACAAAACTTTACGGGAAATAACCAACTACCGCAGTAACAATATAAAAATGGGCTGATGATGTACATTTTACATAACTATTATGGTTGCATATCCTCCCGTACTGCATATAATAAATATAGTATGGATACACCAGTTGCACCGTGTATAAGACTCACAAACATTACAAAGTGTTTTGGTATCGGCGATGCGGAACACTATGCTCTTGACGACGTGAACTTGACCGTCGAGAAGGGCGAATTCATTGCCATCATGGGGCCAAGTGGTTGCGGTAAAACTACTCTCTTAAATATCATCGGATTGCTAGATCAAGCAACAGATGGTGAATATTTCCTCAACGGCGATTCAGTGGACAATCTCAGCTCAAAACGATTAGCCCGAATCCGTTCAGATGACATCGGTTTTGTATTTCAGAATTTTAATCTGATTCCTCGCTTGAGCGTCCTAGAAAACGTGTCTCTCCCGCTAACATACAAAGGCATGAGTAAGATTAAACGCCTACAGGAAGCCAGCCGAATCTTAAAGAACTTTCATTTAGGCGAGCGCGAATATTACATGCCGCACCAATTGTCAGGTGGACAGGTTCAGCGTGTAGCGATTGCTCGTGCGCTCGTTAACAGCCCGTCAATCATCTTAGCAGATGAACCAACCGGTAACTTGGACAGTAAGGCCAGCCATATCATCATGGAAGAGTTGGCCGATATTCACCGCCGTGGCAACACCATCATCATGGTAACCCACAACCCTGAGTTGACCTCGTACGCCAGCCGCGTCATCACCATGCTTGACGGCAGGATCGATACAGATGAACAGCTACAGAAATCAGCACCATTTAGGAAAAACCTGGAAATTATTGATGAAGAAAAAGAAGCAAAACCATCAGATAAGCCCAAGAAATCTGAGAAAAAAGCTACTGAACCTACCGAAAAGCCTAACAAAGAGGAAGTAAAGCCAGCCAAACATCCTGAAAAAGAAGAGGCTAAGCTTGCCGAGAAACCAAAAAAAGAAGATGATAAACCCGCTGAAAAGTCTGACAAAAAATCTTCAACCAAATCCACAAAGAAGACACAAACTTCCAAAAAGGAGACGACAAAGTGAGGTTTTTATTCAAAAATCACATAGAGAACGCCATGCAATCCCTCCGCGCTAGTCGCGGTCGGACAACATTGACCGTTACTGGCATCACCATTGGCATCATGGGTATCACTATGATCATGTCCCTGTCTGTCAGTGTCAATAAATTGATCAACCAACAGTTTTCAACCACCAAAGACAGTGTGGCATTAATACGGTCTGGTCTGGGTGGAAATGTCGAACGGTCATTGTCTCAAGCGCAAAACATCACACCCCTGCCAACCCTAACTGAATATGATGTGCAGGATATTGCTCACATCACTCCAAACAGCGCTCCGATGTCAGTTATTCATAATTCCATCACTACTACCAACTCACGCATTGATGCGCACAAAACTGCTATCATTGGTACCACTGAAAAAATCAAAGATCTGGCAGAGCTAGAACTACGCGATGGTCAATTTGTTGGGCAAGCCAACGGTGTGGTGATTGGTCATCAATTGTCAATTGATCTGTTTGGTACCGAATATTCACTTGGTAATGTACTGCGTATTCAAGATAAGCCATTTACTGTCATGGGTGTTTTAAAACCAGTCAAGCAGCCTCTCACCTATCTAGGCATTAACTTTAATAACTCAGCCATCGTTTCACTGGATGTCAGCAAGAAGCTAACACAAAATGTCGCACAAATTCAGCAAATTGCCATCAAAACTGACGGCGACTCGTCGCTTGAGAAAGCAATTTCTGATATTACAGCAAAGCTCAATCAAAATCACCACGATGCTAATGACTACCACATCATCACTGGTAAAGATATTACTGCGACTAGTGACGCTATGTTGTTGTCACTGTCCGCAATCATGATCGCTGTGTCAATCATCTCCCTGTTTGTCGGCGGAATCAGCATCATGAATATCATGTTGGTAAATGTTGCCGAACGACAGCGTGAAGTCGGTATCCGTAAAGCAATTGGTGCAACCAACCGACACATCATCCATCAATTCTTGATCGAATCAGTGATCATTGGTTTAGCTGGTGGTGTTATGGGGTATATCTTTGGCTTAATTGGTGCGTACACGGTCAGTACCTTCCTACCAGTTTCGCCAATTTTGAGCTGGCAGCCTGCTGTCGTCAGTATTGGTGCTGCCATGCTGGTCGGTGTCGTCTTTGGTATCTATCCGGCCGTACGCGCTGCCAACCGCAACACTATCGAAGCAATGCGAAACTAAATAAACCGCGTTTGGCTTTAACTTAATTCTTGTTTTAGACGTTCTACTAATTTTACTGGTGCTGGATCAACGCCATTTAAAATTGCGGTATAGATGCTTGCGGCATCACCAAGCGCTAAGCCCCACAGTAGTTGCTTGAGTAAGGTCTCGCCTTGCAGTTCCACCGACACAGCGTGTGGACGCATACCGCTCAACAATCGATCGCTCAGTTCCATTCGCTCACGAATGCGCGGATGTTCCAAGTGACTCATCAAATCAAAAATCACAAACGGTTTTTCAACCGGATGAGATGACCAGCCGATA
The DNA here is from genome assembly GCA_963553545.1 of uncultured Candidatus Saccharibacteria bacterium. Lineage (GTDB taxonomy): Bacteria > Patescibacteriota > Saccharimonadia > Saccharimonadales > Saccharimonadaceae > Nanosynbacter. The sequence continues at coordinate 5,649 of CAUVOA010000005.1, forward strand.
AATTCATTGTGATTAAATTCAGGGTACTGATTACAAAAAGCTATATTTTTTGCCGATTCATTCCAGCTAATTTTCCATTTATACGCCAGCGGCCAGGTTAGCTCGCCAGCATAAATCACCGGGGTTTTGCCAGCTGACTTAAGCGCCAACTGTTTGGCGATGTTCTGCTCAGTCGGTACTTCTAGTGCCCAAGTTCTTACCTGACCAGATAACCATTCACCGCTTTCTTCCAATTTTTGATATAAATCACCATCAATGATCAAAAAATGTTGTAATATCTTCAACAACCCTCGCAGATGGTAGACTGTTGACATACGTGGTTGCGCACCAGCTGGTATTTTTATCCTCTTTACGCCATCAGCTGCTGCTTTTTCAAACAGGGCTCCGCCTGTCGTGATTGTCGCCAGCTGACAATTGTTGGCACGCGCCTGATCATAGCAACTGAGAGTTTCTTCTGTATTACCAGAGTGACTGATGGCAATAACTAGGGTATTACCATTCACAAAACCTGGTAAATCATAGCCTTTCGTCACCACCAGAGGAATATGTAACCAACCCCTCGTTAACGCAATTACCATTTCTGCTGCCAGCGCTGAACCACCCATACCAGCAATCACCACCGCATTGATAGTGCCCGGGACATAATCATTTCCTTCGATAGCTACTTCAAACGAAGTCTGCGTTGATAACTGCAACAAACCAGACAGGGTGTCGGCTGGATCTTTTCGCCGAATCATCATAGGATCATCAAGCATCTTGTCATATCACCTTTCTTCATGCTAAAGTATAACATATATAAGCATAATCATTAATAATACGGGGTGGGGACATGCAAAACCAATCAGTTACCGATGATCAAGAGCTTGCCAAGGTTTTGGCAGGTGTAACACAACAAACAGATGATAATTTGAGCTTTGAAGAGACAGGGACAACTCCGCAGTCAGACGACGCTCAGGTAGTCGCGCCACCGCCAGATAATTCAATCCCCGTAGCAACGGATGATTTGATGGTTGCACCGCCGCCAGCAGTGCCTATTTCCGTCGATACTGCGACCCCTGCAGCCCCGGTAAATGATTCAAATCTGGACTCCATCAAGCAACAAGCGCTATTGGAGCTTCGTCCCCTGGTTGATAAGTTAAACATTTCCCCAGAAGAAAAGTTTGACACCTACCTACTGTTATTACGCTCAACAGATGACAGCGCTTTGATCGCTCCAGCACATGCAGCAGCTGGTGCCATCGCTGATGAATCTCGCCGCGCCCAAGCTCTGCTGGATGTGATCAAAGAGATAGATTATCTGTCAAATCCACAAAAATAACCATTTCAATTCATTAAAATAGGGCCTGCTACCGGCCCTATTTTGTTTGATGTAGCCTGCTACATCATCCCCATACCCGGCATACCGCCAGGCGCAGCTGGAGCTTCTGGCTCCGGTACGTCGACGACCAGTGCACCCATGGTTGCTGCGGTTGAGGCGATAGATACCGCATTCTGCACCGCTTCCTTGGTGACGCGTGCTGGGTCGATAACGCCAGCTTTTTTGACATCCACCAATTCGTTCGCAGGTTTCATGACATTAACGCCAAAGCCAGCTTTGCCTGCTTCGACTTGCGCTAGGAGCGCGTCGGCGTTCAAACCAGCATTACGCATAATCTGTAGGAATGGCTGCTTTAAGGCATCCTTTAGAATCTGCCGGCCAGCTGCGATGCTATCTGCACCAGTCACCTTCAGGCCGCCAGCCAAATTCACCAAGGTTACGCCGCCGCCGGCGACAATTCCTTCAGCCAAGGCCGCCTTGGTCGCTGCTACTGCGTCATCCACCCGGAACTTCTTTTCGTCAATCTCCGTCTCGGTCGCGCCGCCGACTTTAATGACGGCCACCTTGCCACTCAGGGCAGCTGCTCGCTTGTCGAATTGTTCTTTTTCGTATTCGCTGGAGGCATTGTCAGACAACGCCTTAATCTGAGCGATCTGCTCCTTCACTGCTGATGGCTTGCCCGCGCCCTCAACGATGGTGGTTTCATCTTTACCGACAATCACCTTACGCGCTGAACCTAAGACCTCCAGGCCAGCATTCTCAAAGGTCAAACCGTGATCCTCAGAAATCACCGTTGCGCCAGTCAAGACTGCGATGTCGCGCAAAATCTCCTTGCGGCGGTCGCCAAAGCTTGGCGCTTTAACCGCCACGGTGTTAAACACGCCCTTGAGCTTGTTCAGCACCAAAATACTTAGCGCTTCACCCTCAACTTCATCAGCGATCAGCACCACGTCCTTTTTGCCAGATTGTGCCAATTTCTCCAACATCGGTAGGAATTCTTGCACGCTGGAAATCTTCTTATCAGTGATCAAAATCGCTGGCTTTTCATAAACCGCCTCTTGCCGACCAGTGTCGGTAACGAAGAACGGACTAACCCAGCCCTTATCTAGGCTAAAGCCCTCAACGACCTCAGCCTCCAGCTCCAAACCTTGGCCAGCTTCGACCGTTACTACGCCGTCTTTGCCAACTTTCTCGATGACACCAGCGATTAGTTTACCAATTTCCGCATCACCCGCCGAAATGGTTGCCACTTCCGCCACGCGCTCAGACTTGCCCTCAATTGGCTCAGCTAATTTATTCAGTTCTTTGACAATTTCCGCGCCGGCCTGCTCGATACCCTTGCGTAGTTCCATCGGGTTGTGACCCGCTGCGATCAACCGGTTAGCTTCCTTCAAAATCGAATAGGTCAGCACCGTCACGGTCGTGGTACCGTCACCAGCTTGCTTGTTCAGGTTCTTGGCCGCCTGCTTGATCAGATCAGCACCAACCTTGTAACCCAACGTCTCATCATCATTCTCCGGCAGTTCAATGCCTTCCGCCACCGTCACACCGTCGTGCGTCACCGTCGGCCCGCCAAACCCCTTGGCAATCACCACATTGCGGCCCTTTGGCCCGTAGGTTACCTTAACTGCGTTATACAGTGCCTCGGCACCGCCCAACACGCGAGCACGCGCATCGTCATCGTAAAATACTTTTTTTGCCATAACGTAAACTCCCCTTTTCTCAAACAACCGTTGCTAAAATATCTTCCTCACGGACGATCAAATATTCCGTGCCGTCAATCTTTACTTCCGAAAATTTATAGCTGTCGTGTAATATCCGATCGCCGACTTTGACATTCTTGACATCACCGCCAACTGCCTTGACCTCAGCAACCACTGGCTTCTCCTTCGAGCTGTCCGGCAAATACAGTCCGCCAGCCGTCTGCGTCTTCGCCTCCTCGCGCACCGCTACCACGCGGTCACCGAGAGGCTCAATAGGTACACTCACACTCATAATATCCTCCATTTCATTAACAATACATCTTATTGTATCGCACCACGTTAGCACTCGTCAAGGGTGAGTGCTAATTCACTCAATACCCTTCCCCAAAAATAGCCCTCCCGCCCCGATATTGCTATAATAATCATATGAAGCTATTCAAATCTCTCATTTCTTGCCTATTGGTGCGAATCATGCGTAAATTTTTTCACAACAATCCACATATTCGCCTGGTCGCCGTTGTCGGAAGCGTCGGCAAAACAACTACCAAATCAACCATCGTCGACGTTCTCAAACACAACAAAAAAGTTCGAACCAGCAGGGGTAATTTCAATGCTGAATTTAGTGCGCCACTGGAGATGCTTGGTATTGATGGTCCGAAAAATCCTCGATCCATCACTAATTGGCTATCAACCATCTACCGCGCCTACCGCTCAGCTCGCCAGCTTCACGATATCAATGTTATCGTCCAAGAATTTGGTATCGATCACCCCGGTGAAATGGCTGCCTTTGGTCGCTACGCCCACCCTGACGTTCTCGTTGTCACAGCCATATCCCCTGAGCACATGGAGTTTTTTGGCAATCTCAAAACAGTAGCCCAGGAGGAATTTGCCCTATCTAGCCACAGCATCGTTACCCTGTATAACCGTGATGATATCAACTCTGGATTCATCGCTTTTGCCAATTCTGAACGCAATCTTTCTTACAGTACTGAGCCAGATGCTGACTATTACATCACCGCTCATCAGTTCAATCACAGCCAAGGATATACCTGTACCTTAACACATGGCGAGCAAACCTCTCGCGAGTTTATCATGCCTGTTGTCGCCAAACATCAGCTACGCATTGCCGCTGGAGCTGCTGCGGTTGCGCTAGAATTCAACCTTGACGTTGAAAGCGTCATCACCGCCTTAGAGAACTTTACTCCTGTGTCAGGGCGAATGAACCTCCTAAGCGGCATTAATAACTCAACGATCATCGATGATTCGTACAATTCCAGCCCGCTCGCTGCCAAATCAGCCCTCGAAACCCTCTATCAGCTGCCTGGTAAAGCCAAAATCGCCGTCTTGGGAGATATGAACGAGCTTGGTGACACAACAGCGTCTGAACACCGTGCACTCGGTACCCTATGCGACCCAGCGCAACTATCGCACGTCATCACTGTCGGATCCAACGCAGCTACATTCTTGGCGCCAGCCGCCCAAGACAACGGTTGTACTGTTACCTCGTTTGATACAGCCATCGATGCTGTAGAATTATTACAATCTCTGGCTCATCAAGATACCGTCTTACTATTCAAAGGCTCTCAAGGTGGTGTCTACCTCGAAGAAGCCATCAAACCACTCCTCAAAAGTTCGAAAGATACCGAAAAACTTGTCCGCCAATCCAAAGAATGGCTTAGCAAAAAACAAGCTTTTTTCGGCAAGTCATTGAGTTAATTATTCTGCTTTTTCCTGTCCCAAAATTTCACGTACCACCTGGCTATCATTCCACGGCAGCCGTTGTCCATTCACGATTCGATACTTCTCGTGTCCCATTCCAGTGATCAGCACCATATCACCCTTTTGCGCAGAGCCAAGTGCTCGCTCAATCGCCTGTCGCCGGTCAGGAATTTCCGTCGTCTTGGCATCACCATGCGCCCGTTCAATTCCTTCATAGATCATTCGCCTAATCTGATCAGGATCTTCATTATAGCTTTCCTCGTCGGTCAGGAATATCCTGTCGGCGTTTTTAGCAGCAATTTCACCCATGGTTGGCCGCTTGCCCTTGTCGCGATCCCCACAAGCCCCAAACACCAAAATCACTCGACCCTTGGCGATCTTACGAGCCGCAGTCAATAATTTATCCAATGCATCAGGGGTGTGTGCATAATCCACGATTACATCATAGCCAACACCCTCGACTGCTCGCTCAAACCTACCAGGAACCGCCTCTACATTCGCCACTCCTTCTTGGATATCCTGCAGCTTGACGCCCAGCAGATACGCCAACGTCACCGCTGCCGTCATGTTGTGCACATTAAATTCACCCGGCAGCGCCGTCGCCAGCTCCAAATGCGTTTGATGATCCAAAACCACATCGGCTTCAGTACCCTTGCGGTACAGCTTCACTCGCTGAATCTGCGCCTCTGCTTCCGGATGCTTACCGTAGGTCATTTTTTGTTCACCAGCAACGAATTGATCAAAATAGTCATACCATTCATCATCGCGATTCAAAATGATATATCGCGGTTCCAGTGCAAACAGCTTACCCTTAGCCGCTGCATAATTCTCCATGGTCTTGTGATAGTCTAAATGATCCTGTGTCAAATTGGTCATCACTGCCGCCTCAATCGGCACTCCGTCAAGCTTGTGCTGGTCAAGCGCGTGCGACGTGATTTCCAACACGACATAGTCCACATCAGCCTTTTTTGCATCACGAAAGAACTGCTGCATCCTGCCAGTCGAAGCCACCGTTGCATTCAAATCATTAACCTGAGCCTTCCCTGCCACCTCTATCAACGCCGTCGTGAACATCGCTGTCTTAAATTTGGCCTCCTTCAAGATCTCATTGATATAGCAGGCGGTCGTTGTCTTTCCATTGGTGCCAGTTACTGCGATAACTCGCAAGTTTTTTGATGGGTTACCATACCGCGCACTCAATAGCCGTACTCTGACTCGGCGATATCCATTCTCCACGCCATGCAAAGCACTAGCGGGCAAAATACTTCTGGCTGCTTTGACAAGAATCTGTTTCATATATCCATGATACCACTTTTGCGTGCCGATTCACACTTCCAGACAACAGAGGCGAATATGTGCTATACTATGCCATAGTTATGAGGATTTTGGGAATTGAATCAAGCTGTGATGAAACAGCTGCCGCTGTCGTCGAAGATGGTCATCTACTATTATCAAATGTTGTTAACTCACAGATCGACATCCATGCCGAATATGGTGGCGTCATTCCAGAAATTGCCGCCCGTTCACATCTGGAGGTTATCAACCCGGTTGTTAAAAAGGCGTTATCTGAGGCCAACTGTACTTGGGATGATATCGACGCCATCGCCGTCACTTACGCTCCTGGCCTCATCGGTTCGCTCCTTGTTGGTACCCTCGCTGCCCGCACCCTCGCCATTATTCATCACAAACCGTTGTATAAAATACATCATGTAGAAGCTCATGTGTATGCTAATTTCATCAACCAGCAGTCTGATAGCTTATCTTTAACACTGCCAAAAAACCAACCTACCTTCCCTCTCCTTACCCTCATCGTTTCTGGTGGACATTCACAGCTCGTCCTGTTCCGTAACCATGGCGACTACCAGCTCATCGGCCAAACCCAAGATGACGCCGTCGGTGAGGCGTTCGACAAAGTCGCTAAAATTATCGGTCTACCCTACCCTGGCGGCCCAGCCATTGCCAAAGCGGCTGAGCTCGGTGATCCGCAGGCCTTTCATCTACCCATCGCCAAACTCGCTGGTGAGTATGATTTTTCCTTTTCTGGCCTTAAAACGGCCGTTCTGAGGATGGTGCAGCGCGAAGTCGGTAAAGACTTTACCTTTCCATCACACGAGCTCCCCGCCCTGGTAACTGATGAGCTACAACACAACATGGCTGCCAGCTTCCAATACACCGCCATCAAAACTTTGGTTGATAAAACCAAGAAAGCATACGATAATTTTCAGCCTGCTTCCGTCGTCATCGCTGGTGGTGTCGCCGCCAATCAAGAACTGCGCCACCAACTAAGCCTAGCCCTACCTATCGACATTGAATACGCACCCATCCAGCTCTGCACCGACAATGCCGCTATGATCGCCGCACTCGGTTATTTCCGCGCCCACATTAACCAGCCTGCCGACCCATACAACATGGAAGTTCAACCAAGTCTATCTATGCTGGACGCAGCGTAAGCCATGGCGCCAAAATCCCAGTTCTATGGTATACTATAACCAGAAATAAACATGGGAGAATACATACATAAGCTCGCTCGAGGGTACTTTTTCGTGTGAAAAGTAGTCAGTGGTTTATGTGTGCCATTTTTCCCGTGAAATATATAGGAATCAGATCATATGCAATTAGCCAAACAATACATTCCAAATGACTACGAACCAGATATTTATGCCCTATGGGAGACGAGCAATTCTTTTGCGCCCACAGGTGAAGGTAAGCCGTACAGTATCGTCATGCCGCCACCAAACGCCAACGGCAACCTACACATCGGACACGCGCTTGATATGAACCTGAAGGATATCTTGATCCGCTATCATAGGCTCAAGGGCGATGATGCAGTGTTTATCCCCGGTGCCGACCATGCTGGCTTTGAAACATGGGTAGTCTACGAAAAAGAGCTGGCAAAGCAGGGTAAAAGTCGCTTTGATTTTTCGCGAGAACAATTGTACAGCCAAGTATGGAACTTTGTCCAAGAAAAGCGTGGCAATATGGAATTACAGCTACGCGCCTTGGGTACTAGCGCCTCCTGGAAGCACCTTACATTCACTCTAGACGACAAGGTGATACAGACGGTGTACGATACCTTCAAACAGATGTGGGAAGATGATCTGATCTACCGCGGCGAACGAATCGTTAACTACTGTACTGTTCATCAAACCAGTTTTGCTGACATCGAAGTCGAGCACAAAACAGAGAAGGGGACGTTATGGAAAATAGCTTACCCAACCCTGGACAAAATTGGTGAAATCGTAGTTGCCACCACCCGTCCTGAGACCATGCTTGGTGACGTAGCGGTAGCTGTTCACCCTGATGACGAGCGCTACAAAAAACTCATTGGCACCCGCATTCTCCTGCCAATCATCGACCGCGAAATCCCCATCATCGCCGACGAACACGTCGACATGAGCTACGGTACTGGAGCCGTCAAAATAACTCCAGCGCATGATCCAAACGATTTTGAGATGGCAGAACGCCATGGTCTACCAGTCAAAAGCATCATCAGCCATGATGGCAAATTGATCAATGTGCCGCCACAATTCTTAGGTCTAGATCCGCAAGAAGCAAGACGCCGCATCCTAGCAGCCCTAGAAGCCATGGAGCTACGTCGCGGTGAGTCAGACATTGAACACGCTGTCGGTCATTGTTACAAATGCGGCACCGTCATCGAACCAATGGTGAAAGAACAGTGGTTTATCAAAATGCAACCACTAGCTAAGCCAGCCATCGAGGCGCTGGAGAAAGGGGAAATTACTTTCCACCCAGCCTCAAAGCGTAAAGAACTCATCACCTACCTGGAGCAACTCAAGCATTGGAATATCTCTCGACAAATACCATGGGGTATCCCAATTCCAGCCTTTGTTAATGAAACCGACTAAAAAGACTGGATCTTAGACACCCGGGTGACAGAAAAGCG
>CAUVOA010000006.1:0-13405 GCA_963553545.1 uncultured Candidatus Saccharibacteria bacterium
CGTGACGCGGGCGATGACGAGGCGATGATGCTGGACATCGACTTTGTGGAGATGCTGGAGTACGGTATGCCGCCAGCTTGTGGTTGGGGTTACTCTGAGCGGGTATTTTGGATTTTTGAAGGTGTGACAGCTCGCGAGGGCGTGCCATTTCCACAACTGCGTCATGAGATTGACGAGACGACACGGGCGATTTATTCGCAGGTGAAGTTATAATTGTAGCGTGATTCTAGTTTGTTATAATTAGAGTATGAAGCGATTTATATTGGGGATACTAATCGTTGGATCTTTGTTAGTTGGATCTGGCCAAGCGGCATTTGCGTCGCAGACGGACAATTTTACCATCACTAAATTTGACGCAGAGTACTCGCTGGGTCGCGACAGTGAAAACCGTTCGACATTGGCGGCAACGTGGCGAATTACTGCTTATTTTTCGCCTAACCAAAACCGGGGCATTGCACCGATATTTGTGAAGAAATATGATAATCATCCGACGAATTTTTCGTTGCAATCGGTGACTGATGAGCAGGGAGTTTCACTGGAACATGCGTGGAACGGCGATGAGTTACGAATTGGCAAGAAAGACGTTTACGTTCAGGGTGAGAAAACGTATGTTATCAAGTTTACCCAGCGTGATGTAACCAAGCACTATGACAATACAGGCCGCGATGAGTTCTACTGGGACGTCATCGGCAATGAGTGGCGTGTGCCGATGGAGAATGTACGTGTGTCCGTAAAATTTGACGAACCACTTCAAGCGGCAAGGGCGGGCGAGGCGTTTTGTTATACTGGTGTGCATGGTTCAACTAAGCGGTGTAATATCAGCGGTGATAAGAGTGAAATTGTTACAAATGTGAGCCGCCTGAATCGCCGTGAAGGCATAACGATGGCGGTTGGCTTTACCAGCGGTACGTTTACTGGGTATCAAGAGACGTTGAGTGAAAAGTTGATAAAAATTTGGGCAACGGTACAGACGATAGCAAGTAGTTTGGCGGTTATATTGATGTTGTTGTTGGCCTGGCGCTACCGACGGCTGTTTGGTAGATATAGCGAGCTCAAACCAATTCCACCAGAGTATTTGCCGCCAAACCAGGCGAGTGTGCTGACCTCAGCGTATATTTTGAAAAATTACGAGGTCATGGCGGTTAAAGGGTCAGCCAAGGTGGCACAGTTGTTGGATTTGGCAGTGCGGCACTACATCAAATTGTACGAAGTGAAAAAGGCGTCGTTTTTGCGGTCGGCGCAGTATGAAATTGAAATTGTGAAAGATTTGAAAGAGCTGAGAACCGAGGAATCTGAGGTTATTCGGGATATGTTTGGTTCGTCAATGCCAAAGCCAGGTCAGCGGCTAAATCTGAAAAAGTTGCAGAACAATTTGTCATATGCGGCGAGAACGCGCGATGATGATACAAATTTGAAGAATTTGGCTCGTGGTAACTATGCTTTGTGTGAGCAAACACTCGCGAATAAGCGAATTGTGCAGAGGTGGGCACTGTGGGTTTGTGTTGTCGGTGTGTTGTTATTGTCGCCGATGTTGCTGCTCGTGGCGGGGATAGTATTTGTCTTGTCATTTGGCTGGTCGCTGACTGACGAGGGCTTGGCGCTCAGGCGATATTTGGCGGGACTGAAACTGTATATTGGCGTAGCTGAAGCTGAGCGTTTACAGATGCTTCAGAGTCCTGAGGGTGCAGAAAAAGTGAAGGTTGATGCGACTGACGAGAAACAATTGGTGAAATTGTATGAGCGGGTATTGCCGTATGCGGTGCTGTTTGGGCAGGAAAAGAAGTGGAGTGCGCAGCTGGGTCAGTACTATGAGCGGGTTGGTGAACAGCCGGATTGGTACAGTGGTCAGGGCGCGTTCAATGCCGCGGCGTTTGCAGCTGGGATGAATAGTCTGTCAAGCGTGGCCAGTAGCGCCAGTGATTATTCATCGACCTCTGGCGGTTCGACTGGTGGTGGTTTTGCTGGTGGCGGCGGAGGCGGCGGTGGAGGCGGCGGCTGGTAAGCACTATGCCTGACGTTTTATTGTTAGCATTGGTGGCGGTTCTACTGGTATTGTCGGGCTCGTTCTCGGGCTTGAACATTGGGCTGATGATGGCGCGGCCAGATGATTTGAAACGTAAAGCTCGGCAGGGCGACGCAATCGCTGCACGGGTGTATCGCTATCGCAAAGACGGTTATTATCTGATCTTTTGTATTTTGCTGGGTAATGTTGGGGTGAATACGGCGATGTCGATTTTGCTGGGCAATATGACGAATGGCGTGGTTGGTGGGCTGATTGCCACATTACTGATCACGATGTTTGGCGAGATTTTGCCGCAAGCGATTTTTACGCAGCGCGGCTATCAGATTACACGCTATTTCTTCTGGTTGCTGGATATGATTTATGTGTTATTTTGGCCGCTGGCCCGGCCGATGTCCAAGCTGCTCAATCGCTGGGTAGGCAAGGAAGCGCCGCAGTTGTACTCACACCAAGAACTAGAGCAGATTATTCACGAGCATGCTGAGCGGTCGGACAGCCCAGTCGATTATGACGAAAGTCGAATCGCGGCAGGAGCGCTGCAGTTTAGTAAAAAGACTGCTGGTGATTTGGTGACACCGATGAATGAGGTGTTTACGGTGGAGTTGGATGATGAGCTGGATGCGACGCTGCTGGCACAGATCAAGCATGCTGGACATTCGCGGATCCCGGTGCGTGATGATGAGCGACTGGTAGGAATTTTATATGTCAAAGATGTGGTGGGGCGCGAGCTGCCACTGCCGATTAGTCAATTGTATCGAGACAAGATTCATAACATCGACGCGCGGTCGCGGCTGGACACGGTGCTCAGCCGATTTATCCAAACCCGCAATCATTTGTTTGTGGTGATGGATGATGAAACTGAGCTAGGCATTATCACGCTGGAGGACGTGATTGAGGAGATTCTGGACCAGGAAATTGAGGATGAATACGACGAGGAATAGGGCAGGTGATTTCTCGGCTTGCTGTAAAAGAAAAATAAAAATCGCAGAATTCTAAGGGATAGATTGTTATTTGGGTGATTATTTCCTCAAAAGTACTTGACATTTTATAGTACCTTGTATAACATAGTACTATGTACAAAGAAACTACAAGGAGCAAGGTATGAGAAGAATTGATATCATTAAGCGGGCGGGACGGAATCTTCGCCAGTCAAAAGGTCGGACGATTTTGACGTCATTGGCGATTTCGGTCGGGGCGTTTACGATTGGGCTGGCGCTGATGGCTGGCGAGGGCGGTCGGCTATATACTAACAGCATAGTCGATGCGGCTGGCGATAAAAAAGTGATCATGGTTGCTAAAAAAATTGAAACTGAAAAGAAGGATCAATTGCCAGAATATGGCAATTCAGAGCAAGATGCTGGGAAAAATAAGGAATCAGCCATACGAAGCAAATATGTACTCAATGACAAGGACTTAGAAAAAATCCGCCAAACGCCGCATGTAAAAACGGTAACACCGGCGTATTCAACTGATGGTGTCGCCTATGCTAAAAGCTCGGCGAATAATAAAAAATTTGCGTTAACGGTGGCTGTTAAAATGGACAGAACTCGGGCAGAATTGGCGGCGGGGTCACTGGAAGATTTCATGCCAAAACCGGGTGAGATTATCATCCCGGATGATTATGTAAAACAGTTGGGATTTAAGGATGCGCAGTCGGCGATTGGTCAGACGATAACCTTGGGTGTGCGCAGTGCAGCGCAGGGTGGAGACGTTGCCAAAGAGGTGTCGTTCAAGATCGCGGCGGTGGACAAAAAGTCAGACACTGTTTTGTTTTATGAGCCAATGCTGAGAATTTCAACAGCTGATGCTAAGGCTATCTATGAATTTAGCCACGACAAGAGCCAGCCACATCAGTACTCAACGGCGATTGCTATGGTGGATGATGAGAAAAATGTTGATACTGCTAAAGATGTGATTGGCAAAGACTATAACGCGTACTCAATTCAGGATATTCGGAAGGCGCTACTAACGATGGTTAATGTAGCACAGGTGGCGCTGGCGGGATTTGGTGGCTTGGCATTACTGGCTAGTGTGTTTGGAATCGTGAATACTATGTACATTTCGGTGCTGGAGCGAACGAGCCAAATTGGCTTGATGAAAGCGCTGGGGATGCGTGGTCGTGATATTGGCAAGTTGTTCCGGTATGAGGCAGCATGGGTTGGTTTGCTCGGTGGCTTGATTGGCGTTGGGCTGGCGAGTTTGGTGACGTTACTAAACCCAGTGATTACTAGCACCTTGGGTTTAAGTGCAGGGACGAACCTACTGGTCATCAATCCGCTGCAAATCGGGCTGTTGGTCTTTGGACTAGTAGTGATGGCGGTAATCTCTGGCTGGCTGCCGAGCCGCAAAGCAACAAAGCTGGACCCAATTGAGGCATTAAGGACGGAATAGGAGAAAGGTCATGATTGAACTAAAAAATGTGACAAAAGTTTATGGCAAAAAGAAGAACCAATTTACGGCGCTGAAAAATGTCAGCCTGACCATCCCAACGGGAGCTAGTGTAGCAATCTTAGGTAAATCTGGTTCAGGAAAATCGACGCTGATGCATGCGATTTCCGGGTTGGACCGGCCACAACACGGCCAGGTGATCATTGACGGGCAAGATATTTTACAACTGAAGTCAAAGCATGTTGATGAGTTTCGTGCCAAGAAAATCGGCTTTATCTTCCAGAGCTTTTTTGTCCAGGGTAATGAGAGTGTGATTGATAATGTTAGCTTGCCGCTGGAAATTGCGCGGGTGCCGCGGAAAAAACGAGCGCAGAAAATCAACGCGGCGCTCAAGGCGGTGGACCTGTATGACAAGCGCAAGAACCGTGCTAAAGATCTGTCGGGCGGACAGAAACAGCGCCTGGCGATCGCTCGGGCAATTGTCAGTGATCCACAAATTATCTTTGCCGACGAGCCGACGGGTAACTTGGACAGTGAAACAGGTGCGAAAGTGGAAGAATTGCTGTTTGATTATAACAAGCAAAAGGGTGTAACATTGATCGTGGTGACGCATGACGCTGATCTGGCGAAAAAATGTGATCATCAAATTATCATCAAAGACGGTCGGGTTGAAAAGTCGACCGTGCCAGAGGAGAAAAAACATGGACGTTAGTACTTACGCGGAAAGCCTGGCGATTCAGCTCCGCAAAGGTTTTCTGGTGTACTGTGTACTGCTAGTGTGTGCTAAGCAACCACAGTACACTGGCGATATCGTCAAGCAATTGAGTGATTCGGACTTGATGGTAGTAGAGGGCACGATTTATCCGCTGCTGAGCCGTTTACAAAAATATGGCTATCTCAAGCATGAATGGCAGGAAAGTGAGCAGGGACCGCCACGCAAATATTATTCACTTACTGATACTGGCGCAGAGCTGGTAGATGAATTAAAAAATCGTATAAAAATGTTGAACACTTCGCTAAAAAATCTTGAGAAAGGAGCAAAGCGATGAAAGAAATAACCAGAATCCATTTGGCAAAGACGCCATTTAGTGTGGAGGTTGATGCTAAAAAATCATTGGAACAATATCTTGATTCAATCCAGAAAAATATGCACGCTGAGCCAGAAGCGATGCGCGAAATCGAGGCGCGAATGGTAGAGCTTTTGGCGGAGCGTGGCGTGTCGAAGGACGGCGTGATTAGTCATGATGATGTTGTGGCGGTGCAACAGCAAATGGGCGAGCCGCAGGATTTTGCTGACGGTGAAGCACCAGAGACGGTCGATACAGCTGAGACGAATGCGAGCAAGCCGACCAAGCGATTGATGCGCGATCCAGACAATGCAATTTTGGGTGGTGTGTGCGCTGGAATCGCTGCCTACTGGGGAATTAATCCTTTGTGGGTACGCTTGTTGTTCATTTTCTCGCCATTTATCACCTTTGGTACTTCGCTACTGATTTACATTGTATTGTGGATCAGTATGCCAGAAGCACAAACGGCAGCTGAAAAATTACAGATGCGGGGAGAGGAAGTGACACTGGACAGTCTGAAAAATTTTTCTTTCACTGACAATAAAAAAACGCAGGTTAAAAATACGTTCATTAAAATTGTACAAGTAATTACTTCGTTTGTATTGATCATGATCACCTTTGGTCTGCTGGTTGCTGTACCAGTAGGGCTCTTTGCTGGTGCAAGTGTCATCAGCTGGATGGACGGTTTTGCTGCGCAGCCATGGGCTTTAGGCTTGCTGATCTCTGCACTCGTTGGCGGAGCTGCCGCAGTGACATTGTTTGGCGTGTTGACGTCTAGCGCAATAAAGTGGCATTTTACGCGAACGGCACTGATCGCAGTGATTATCAGCACCGTCATCGGGGCATTTTGTATCTCGAGCTCAGCTATATTTGGCACACAGACCCTAAGAGAGCTGGCGCGGGATGAAGAACGCTTGACGAAAACAATGACTGTAGAGTTGCCAAAGAGCCTTGAGGGCGTTAAATACGCTGATGTGACCAGTAATGGTTTAGTTAGTAGGCAGGCTATACCATCTCAAGAGACCAAGATTGAGGTAAAATACTTCTCGCGTAAAGATGGTAAGGCGCCAAAAGTACAAGCTGTCGTAGAGGGTGATACTCTTAAGATCAATGTTGAACATGATTCACAGCTGTCTTGCTTGAATGAGTCATTCTTTTGGGGTGTTCACTGTGGCGGTATCACAAAGGTTACCGTGTATGGACCTTTGCAACTGAAACCGTATAGTCAAGATATTGATGACGTTATCCCGTACCGGGGGTCATCGCGGACCAATGGCGCATTTTTGTAGAAAACTAGCGGTTTGATATAATAAGCTCTATGAATATGAGTTGGTGGCAAGCAATTGTGCTAGGAATTATCGAGGGGATTACCGAATTCCTGCCTATTTCTAGCACAGGCCACTTAACAATTGCCGAGAAATTGATGGGTATGCCCCTTGATAACGAGGGGCTGATTGCTTTTACGGCGATTATTCAGATCGGGGCTATAGCAGCAGCGATTATTTATTTTTGGCAGGATATTCAGCGCGTGTTGATCGCGTGGTGGCGTGGTTTGTGGTGGAAACGAGCGCGACGGCAATTTGACTACAAGTATGGGTGGGCGATCATCATCGGTTCAGTGCCAATTGCGGTGATGGGACTGGTATTTAAGGATGAGATAGAAACAGTGCTGCGTAGTTTGTGGTTTGTGGCGGGTGCGTTGATCATCTGGAGTGGCGTGATGTGGCTGGCTGATAAGTATGCTACTACCAAGCGCGTTGAGAAGGATACGACGTGGAGAGATACACTGGTTATTGGTTTGGGTCAGTGCCTGTCGCTCGTTCCTGGGGTGAGCCGCTCTGGCGCTACGATATCAGTGGGGCTATTGCGCGGTTTTGACCGGGTAACAGTGACCAAATTGAGCTTTTTCCTGGGGATTCCAGCGTTGGTGGCAGCAGGGCTGTTGGAAGTCGTGACTAAATACAAGCATATTTCCGGCGGCGTTGGCTGGACGTCAACCATCATCGCGACGGTGGTTTCATTTGGCGTGGGTTATGTGGCAGTGGCGTGGCTCCTGAAATTTATCCAAAACAATGATTTTCGCTCGTTTATCGTCTATCGATTTGCGTTGGGGCTGATATTGCTGGCACTACTGGGTGCTGGGATGATCTCTCACGTTTAAGTCAAAATTGGTATATAATGAGGGCATGTTAGACATCAAATTTATTCGAGAAAATGCTGATTTGGTGCAAAAATCAGCACATGATAAGGGATACGCCGTCGATATTGCGACATTGTTGCAGCTCGATGATGAGCGCCGCGATTTACAAAAACAAGTTGAGGCGCTGCGTGAACAGCGAAATGTAATCTCAGCCAAGATGAAAGGCGGCCGTCCAGATCAGGAATTAATTGACCAGGGTAAGCAGCTGAAAATTGAGTTGGCAGAGCGTGAGGGTTACCTAAAATCCACTGAGGAAAACGTAGCCGTAATTCTGAAAAATGTGCCAAACATTACCTTTGATGATGTACCGCTTGGCGGTGAGGAAGACTCGGTTGAGGTAAAAACTTACGGTGAGCATAAAACGGGCGCCAAGGATCATTTGGACTATGCCGTTAGTCGTGGTTGGGTAGACTTTGAGCGCGGCGCAAAAGTAGCTGGCGCGAAGTTTTATTACCTCAAAGGCGATTTGGCGCTGCTAGAAAATGCTGTGACGCAGTTTGCGCTGGATTATGTAACAAAGCAGGACTTTACGTTCATGACCGTGCCGCACATGGTGAATATGCGCACAGCTGAGGGCGCTGGCTTTGCGCCAAAAGGTGAGGGCAGTAATGAGTATGTGGTCGAGGGCGAGGATTTGACGCTGATCGGGACGGCGGAGATGCCGCTGACGGGCTATCACGCTGATGAAATTTTGGATGAGAAAGATTTGCCGCTGTTATACGCAGGATATAGTCCATGTTACCGCAAGGAAGCGGGAACGTACGGCAAGCATACGCGTGGATTGTTCCGAGTGCACCAATTTAACAAATTGGAAATGTATGCGTTTTGTCTACCGGAGCAGTCCAAGGAGATTCATGAAAAAATCCTCAGCGTCGAGGAAGCGCTGTGGCAGCAAATCGGCATTTCGTACCATGTGGTAAACATCGCGGCGGGTGACTTGGGTGCGCCGGCTGCCAAAAAATACGACATCGAATACTGGTCACCAGTCGATGAGACGTACCGCGAGCTGACCAGCTGTTCGAACTGTACGGATTATCAAGCGCGTGGCTTGAACATTCGCGTGCGACGCGCGGACGGCAGCATTGAGTCAGTTCACACCCTGAACGGTACGGCGGTTTCATTGGCGCGGTCGTTGGTGGTGATTTTGGAGAATTTCCAGAACGAAGACGGTAGTTTGACAGTGCCAGAAGTGCTGCGACCATATATGGGCGGACGTGAGCGAATTTAACGAATACATGGTATAATGTAGGTATAACGAAGGAGGGATATGATTACCAATCTGACAATCACTGGTGTAAAGTACGAACTGAACGACACGACCAAACGGTATATTGAGAAAAAAATTGGTCCATTGGATCGGTTTTTGCCACGTCACGCTCGTAAAAGCGTTACGGCAGATGTGAAGATTAAGCAAATTGATAACCCTGGCGGCAACAAATATGAGGTTGAAGTTATCATCAATGTCCCAGACAAGGTCATCACTGCAAAAGACTCAACAATGAACGTGTTGGCGGCTGTGGACATCGTCGAGACCAAGCTGAACGGCCAGTTGCGTCGCTACAAGGACGACACGTTGGCTCACGTTGGCCGTAGTCGTGGTGTGTTGGCGAAGTTTAAGCGCAGTTTTCGTCGCGGGTAGGACAAACTACCCGACGGGTGAGCGGGTACCAGTTATGTTGTCTGAGTAGCTATGTGAAAGCATGTAGACATGCAGTATACTTCCGGTATAAGTGTCATTATAACCAGCTGTTTCCCAAGTGGTGACTGGTGCAGAACCAAGTTTGTGGTTTTCTGGTCGCCAGCACCATGAATACCACTTTTTTGTGGGGTTTTTAAAGGGTATTTCATTGTTGTTTAATACCATATTCAGGTTATATGTTAAGGATTCAGCGATGGTTTGGTGCTGAATTGGCGGGTTTTGCTGCTGGCTTTGCTTGTAAGACATGTTAAGGTGGGTCGGCGCTTCTTTGCCAGAGATGAGACGTAGTGTCCAATCTATGTTTTTACCGTTCTCCTTAGTTGTGTAGGTTGGTGGAGTGGTGGAGCCTACAGTTGGCGTTTGATCCAATTGATCCCAGGTATTATCGTCTATTGAATCAGCGATATACAGTCCATACACGCCAGAATACCCCTCCTCAATATATTCTTCGTCAACTCCTAGAGGATTATCAGCTATGGTTTTGTCAGCTGTCATTGCTTTGGCGATGTCTAACCAAGTTTGTTTACCAAGGCCGTGAGGGGCCAGGACTATGTGCGGGGTGACGCCATCTTCTTGCTCCATTCGCTCAAATTGCTCAGCCAAATAGCGAAAATTGACACCAGCTGATAGCATTTGGTCTGGTGTTGGTGCTGATAAGCCAGCATACCCAACCAAACGTTCGGACAAGAGAAAAGCTTGTTCAAATGAGCGCTGGACCTCAAGATTTTCTATTCGCTCTAATCCATCGAAGCCAGCCGTTCCTTGTTTCTGAGCTTCATTAACAGCAGCGTCGAGCGCTCCAAAGAGGGCGGTGGCGCCGAAATCCTGACTAATGTCAGAGGATGCTTTCTGTTTTGATTGAGCCCTTTCCCACGCGTCCTGAGCAGCAGCGTGGATTTGTGACGGGAGAATATTGGGATTAGGCATAGGGTTGTATTTTTTATGTTTGAATGGTTGTTTCTATAAATGATTGTAGCACGTTTGGTAAATCTTTGGGGTCATTGATAAGTTTAGCGTTCGGAGCGTACAGTTGTTCGGCGGCATCTGAGCCAATTGATACGCCGTATACTACAGTGTTCTGGTCACGGCGAAGCTGGCTGACGGCTGCACGCGCGGTGCCGGGGTCATTACTTATACCATCGGTTACGACAACGATGATTCGCTGGCGATCTTGGTCGTGGGGTAGGGCAGCAATTTCCTGGAGGGCTAAATAATCTGCTGTGTTACCCATGTCGGCTGCGGTAATGGCTGTGTATGTATCAAGTCGTTGTTTGTCATGTAGGCTGCTGCTGAGCGGCTTATGGCAGACTGCAGTATCGCCAAATGTGTATAGTGAGGTGCGTACCGACAGGTCGGACAAATCAATATTTTGCTGTTCTTCCAGCTGTCGGATGTCACGCTCCATGCCAGCGAGGCCTTCCAGCATGATGACCGCACAACTGGCGGCGGCTTGTGCTGGCTCGCCCCCCATGGAACCAGAGCAATCAAACACAAAGAAATAGTCAGTCTTACAATTCAATTCGGTTCGTCCGCGGACGGTTTCATAGCGCCGAAATGCCTCTGGCGCGATGCCGCTCTTGATATCGGTGATGGTTTGCGCCAGGTGGTTAGGGTCGAGGATATCGCCGTCCTGACGAGAGTGACGACTAAGGCCACGGCAAGAGGCGACGACTTCGTTCAGGACTGATTGGAAGACTGTACGCATTTGGGTAATTTGTTTGTGAAAGCGCTGAATCTCATCGTCGTATCGTTGCTTTTCGACCAGGGAATGACCAGTTTGCTCATGGTAACGGTGGTTGGCCGCCACTTGGCGGGCGCGCTCTTGCTGCTTGGGTGATACTTTTTTGCGACGGTCCTCTTGAGTGGCTTTTTTGATGGTATCATGGATTTTCTCGTGTTCTTCGGGGCTGAACGGTTCAGGATGTTTGTTGTCAAAATAATCAGCATAGGCATCAGAAAAGGAATCGGTATCCTTCTGGCTGTCACTGTCTTGTGTTGGATCTGAGAGCTGCTGTTCATTGGCATTGCTGTCAGTCTGCTGATCACCGTTTTGTTGTTGGGCATCTTTTGCTTATTGTTTGTCCAGCCGTATGAGCATTTCGTACTGTGGCCAAATCTGCGTAAGCCAATAGTCAAAGCGGTCGCTACCAGACAGTTTTTTGCCGTTGGAGCCTCTTGCCCCAGGATCGGTCAGGAATGAGATAAGGTCAATCTGCCCACCTTGAAAGTTGCGCAGCTGGTCTATGGCTTCATCAACCTCTTGGCGAACAGGTGTTTTGCTGCCTGGTATCATCTCCTGGCGGATGATTTTGTAGAGAAATTGCAGGTGCATGGGGTTGCTAGCATAATCAACTGGTTCGCCGTCACGCTCCGCTGGAAACAGGCGACTGGCGTAAATATCGGCACCAACTTCTTGCATGGCGGGTAGCATGTTCATGATCTGTTTGTTACCGTGGATATCGGTCAGAATATTATTGAAAATATGGCGTGCTTGTTGCTCCTGAGGGTCTTTGCTGCCCATGATGAATGCATTTTGCCGCGCTGAAAATACAGGATCTCGCTTGATGTCGCGCACATGGGCCATCAGTTCATGCAGGGTAGCAAATACACAGTGATCAGCTGAATAACCTTTTTCAATGAAGAATGACGGATCGATAGTGAATGAACCAGTTTTGGTATCTGTAGCCCAGCCTTCGCCAACCGCTACCTGTACGTTCATGCCAGTCAGTCGACACAGTGCTGGTATTTGGTCGTCCAGAAATGCCGCGGCTTTATCAAGCGAGGCCTGACGCTCTACTGCTGCCTCTTGCTCGGGCGTCACCGTCGGTGATTCTGAGTGATTTATTGATGGGTGTAATACTTCGGCCATTTTCTTTACAAACCTTATGCTTATAGTATATAATACCAGCCAGATATTATAAAACATCAATACGCTCATGCATACAGCTGAAACAAAACCCATCACTACTGAACTACATCTTGAACCTTCTGTTCTAGAGACGTATTATACTCCAGATGCGGCTGATCGAACCGTGGAAGGAGTTATGGAGTTGATGGCTGGTCTGCAGGAGAGTATGCAAGCGGTGAGATCTGATTGGCGGACAGCGGTCGTGGGCGATCGACAACTCTTAGAGCAACTGGCGGCACCGCACGTTGAACGCATCAATGCATCGAGGAGTCAAGGCCATCCAGGGGAGCCTAGTATAGCGGCGAGTGAGATCAGTGAGAACTTTTTGCTAGGCTTGGCTGAGCCGAATTGGGAAGAGCAGATGCCGCGCGACACAAGCGAAGAAGAATTGCAGCGTTGGGAGGGTTTTAAGAACGAATACCCTGATGTGGCTGACAATCTAGAAGATTGGTATATGTACCATGCAAAACTACATGAGTTACGCAAAGATGCTGTACTCATGAACGAATTTGATGAGGGATATCGCGGCGAACAGATGGCAGCAACTCGCGCAGCAGCCGAGTTCTTGCGCGCTCAGGACAGGAAAGATGAAATCAGCGGGCGGATGGTAAGCTTACGTGCTAAGGTAGCAAAGAATGGACGTCCTTTGACGGCAGGTGAGAGGCGAAAAATAGCTGCATGGCAAAAGCAGTTGTCTGAGGTTGATGAGAATATCGATATTCCACCAAATAGCAGCAAGGAACAGTTTTTAGAAGAAGTAACCCGTCTACAAGTCCGTGAGTGGAAACGACAACTGGACAGCGGTTTGTTGATGACTGAACAGATGCAAACAATCATTGATGAGACGCTGCCGGCTATGATGCGGGGTGAGCCAACGCTGTTTGTTGGTGAGACGGGTGGCGCTAAAACTGCCATGGCGGAGTATATGGTACAAACGTATTTTGGTGCTGAACCAGAGTTTGTCAGTGCATATGGTGACGTCAACAGTTACCAGTTGATGGGCAAACAAGAGCTACGTGAGGAAAATGGCGCGAGTGTTAGCGAGTTTGTGCCAGGACCAATCATTCGTGCTATGGAACAAGGGAAACCACTCATCCTTGACGAGATTAACGCCATGCCATCA
>CAUVOA010000007.1:0-12839 GCA_963553545.1 uncultured Candidatus Saccharibacteria bacterium
AAAAGTTTTACTCGCTTGAAGAAGAAAAACAAATCGAAAGTTTAATGCCGCTGGCTAAAAAACTAGCCGAAGAACCAGAACTAGCTGAACAATTTGGCGTGTTCAAATGGCTAACTATAGGTGATTATGACCGTGAACAACGAAATGCTGGTAGACACCCTTGGCCAGAGCTAGAGATTAACGGTGAAAAACGTATATTTTCAGTGCCGATCATCGCTGGTGTTGTCCGCTGGGAAGACCGTGACGGAGAACCTCAGTACAGCGCCCTCTCGGTCATGAAAGACAACTGGCGCGGCGACCCTGATGCCTGGCTGGTCACAAAATTTGACTTTGAAACTGCAGAGACCAAACGGCTTGAAACGCTCGGCACCACGGTTGATACCGCCAATCAAGCCAACATTGCCATCAAGCCGCGGAATTATCATAACATGCCGCCATTAAGCCGCCCAGCGGTTGGCAAGACGCCAATGCATCAGCTAGAAAGGATTGCCGTTACGCTTGATCCGACCTACCATTCAGTACACGCAGAGTATCACGAGCCCTATCAAGACCGACGCGAAGTTATGGACATTGAGCTGCTCTGGGAGGCGATGTCGCGTGAGATTGGTGAGCGAGTTGATGACCTATTCCCAGAGTCTGATGATATGGAAGTCACTCCATCAACAGGCGCTCCCAAAAAACTTGCTGCCTACACACTCCAGCAGGTTATGAAAAAATAATTCAGCAGAGTTTCATCAAATTCGTGATTTAACTGCGCATAGTGCCGCGTGCAATTCACGAGCATCGCTATACCGACCCTCCCACGGTCCAGTAGCGATTGTCATTATTTCTAGCAAATCTTTTTGCTGAGCCAGCGCAGGTTTGATGCGGTATTCTGGGAAATCACTACCTGATTCCCAAATCAAATCATGCGTTAACTCATGAAACACTATACCGATGGCATACACATCAAAGCGATAGTCAATGAGCGAACCCAATTCGGCGATTTCTGGCGCATGCTCCCTGTTCCAGCTTGAATGCGGTCTGGTCTGTACATACGGAGATCTAACCTGGTTATAATCAAATAGTGTCAGTACTGGTCGGCTATCAGCCTCATCATAAAAGATATTCGCTGGTCGAATGTCATGGTGCACTAAACCTCGTTCGTGAAGATATCCGGCAGCTTCTGTCACCTGTACCATCATATCGAGCACTGTCCTGGCGCCGATCTCACCATCATTAATTTTTTGTTGTATAATATGTTTCTGCTTATCTAATGTAGCGCCCATGAGCGGGTATATTTCGTGGAGCGGCTCTCCCTGCGCTGCCCGAATAGCCAGCGGTGCCAGGAGATGTTTTGGTTGCTCATCCATCAATTGTTGCATCAGTTCGACCTGGGGGCTGGCTGCACATGCCAGTACATGCCTGCCTACCTTATGAATTCTCCCTTGCTCATCAACTCTAAAGCGCGAAGAATATGTATCAAACTGGTGCATAATTATTTATATAGCAATTCGCTGGCAGCGGCGCAAGCATAAGCCTGGTCCAGACAACACAAAACTACCCCTTGAGAGGGGTAGTTTATGTCACGAGTCGATGCCGAGACTACTTCTCGTCAACCACCTCGCCTTCGACTGGCTCGTCTTTGTCGGATTTTTTATCACCCGTAGGCTCATCAGCCTTGTTGTCCTCAGCAGCTTGCTGGTACATTTTGGCACCAATCGGCATGATAGCATCCTGCAGAGCCTTGATTGCCGCTTCTAGCTCATCTTTGTCATCAGCATCTTTGTGCTTTTCTGCCTCCTTAACTGCTTCGTCAATTGCCTTCTTGTCGTCCTCAGAAATCTTGTCTTTGAACTCATCCGGCATTTTCTTTGCCTGGTAGATAGCGTTTTCTAGCTGGTTTTTAGCGTCAACGGTTTCGCGCTTTTTCTTGTCCTCATCAGCGTGGAGTTCGGCTTCTTTCTGGGCTTTTTCGATATCTTCCTTGCTCATGTTGCCAGAGTTTTGGATGGTAATTGATTGCTCTTTGCCGGTACCTTTGTCTTTAGCAGTAACATTAAGGATACCGTTGGCGTCGATATTAAACGTCACTTCAATCTGTGGCACACCGCGTGGTGCTGGCGCGATGCCATCGAGCTCAAAATGCCCCAGGCTCTTGTTATCTTTAGCAAATTCGCGCTCACCCTGCAAGACATGGATCTCTACTTTTGGCTGATTGTCAGCGGCCGTCGAGAATACTTCACTCTTGCTGGTCGGCACAGTGGTATTGCGCTCGATCAGCTTGGTCGACACACCGCCCATCGTCTCGATACCAAGACTCAATGGCGTCACGTCCAGCAGTAGCACATCCTTGACATCGCCAGCCAGCACACCACCCTGAATAGCTGCACCAACCGCCACCACTTCGTCTGGGTTAACGCCTTGCATTGGATCTTTGCCGAACAGCTTCTTCACCCGCTCAACCACCGCTGGCATCCGGGTCATACCGCCAACCATGACGATTTCATTGACGTCAGATTTTGATAATTTAGCGTCTTTGAGCGCTTTTTCAACTGGCACGTCAAGGCGATCCAACAAATCTTTCACCAAATCTTCCAACTTGGCTCGCGTCAGGCTCAACTCAAAGTGCTTTGGCCCGTCAGCGTCAGCGGTAATGAATGGAATATTGACTTCGTATTCAGTGACTGTTGACAGTTCCTTCTTGGCCTTTTCGGCTTCATCCTTTAGACGCTGCATGGCCGCATTGTCTTTACGTAGGTCGATGCCTTCTTTAGACTTGAAGTCATCCAGGAAGTAGTTAACGATGACGTTGTCGAAGTCCTCACCGCCGAGGTGGGTGTCACCATTGGTCGCCTTCACCTCAAACACGCCGTCACCGAGTTCCAAGATAGAAACGTCGAAAGTACCACCACCAAGGTCGAACACCACGATGGTTTCGTCATTTTTACCTTTTTCCAGACCGTACGCCAAAGCTGCCGCCGTTGGCTCATTGATGATACGTTTGACTTCCAGGCCAGCGATTTTACCAGCGTCTTTGGTGGCTTGGCGCTGTGAATCGTCGAAGTAGGCCGGCACAGTGATGACTGCTTCGGTGACTTTTTCGCCAAGGAACGCCTCAGCATCAGCTTTGATTTTGCTGAGGATCATTGCCGAAACTTCTTCTGGTGTGTATTCTTTATCGCCCATCTCTACTGCTACACCGGTACCTTTTTTAACAATCTGGTACGGCATGATATCGAGGTCTTTTTGGACTTCCTTGTCGCTAAACTTACGGCCAATTAAACGCTTCACCCCGTAAATGGTGTTCTTTGGATTGGTTACACGCTGACGCTGAGCCACTTGTCCAACCAAGCGCTCACCCTTTTTATTAATTGCCACCACTGATGGCGTGGTACGGTTACCTTCAGCATTAGCGATAACTTCTGGCTTGCCTGCCAGCATGTACGCAAAGGCACTGTTAGTTGTACCGAGGTCAATTCCGATAATTTTACCCATATGATTCCCCTTTCTATTATGATCACATCTGGTTTTTGCTTATATCCATTTTAGCACTCTTTTATGTTGAGTGCCAACTATTTTAGTATAAATAATTAGCACTCCCGTGTCAAGAGTGCTAATTATAATTATTTGCTAGCTTCTTATATCTTTTTGCGAATGAACCAAACTCCGGCACCACCAGCTGTTACCGCTACTACTGTTACAGCGATGACGCTAGCACCAGTATCTGCCAAGTAGCCGCCCTTGTTGGTCGCCTGAGCGTTCTTGCCAGTACCGTTGGTTGTCGCACCGCCGGGGTTCGTAGGTCCGGCAGGATTACCAGTACCACCACCAACGCCAGGGTTAGTTTGCTGTTGGCGCTCGTAGACACCGACTGGGTCTACGATGGTACCATTTGCAGCCTTATCTTCATCACCAAAGCTACCGTCAGTCAGATCATACGTCACCGTCGTGTGCTTACCGTCAGCAGTCGTGCCAAATATAACGCGATTAGTAATATCTTCTTTGATGGCGCCATTACTTATCTTAGCCACAGCCAACTGATTATGATCAGCGTAGTGTTTACTCAACGTCAGCGTCACGCGCGTTGTGTAGCCAACCTTGGCAGTCTGGCCACTACAGTTGATGGTAAAGCCAACGATGTCACGCAAGACACGGCCGTCATAGCTGTTCGGAGCAGCTGCCACTGCGGCTGAAGCAATGTTGTAGCACTGGGTGCCAGCTGTAGCAACAGTTACCGTACCACCACCTGGCTGCGCAACAGTCGCTGAAGTGGTTGGCGTGGTTGGCGTTGGCGCTGGATTGACAACAACAGCGTTCAATTTTGCTTGCAGCGCTGCTTTTTTAGCAGGATCTTGCACCTTATTCACTAAGACCTTAGCGGCATCAACGGCACTTTGTGTTTTATCAGCTTCTGCCTTGGCAACTGCAGCCTGAGCAGCGTCTTGAGCGTCTTGCTCTTTTTGTTTGGCGCTAGCCACTGCACTGTTGAGGTTAGCTATCGCTGATTGAAGGTCTGACGCAGATGGATTTGCTTGATTCAAGACAGTCTTGGCAGCAGCGAGAGCTGAAGCAACTGTCGGATCAGACTTGATGTATGATGGTGTCGCTTCTACAGCAGTGATGGCTGCTTGCAAGCTTGCTTTATCAATTTTCAGTGCATCGAGCTTGCCCTGTAAGGCTGTGCGTGCATTGTCCAGCTCAGACACTGAGGCATTCGCGTTATTTATAACTGCTTCAGCTGCCGTGACCTGCGCCTGAAGAGCGGCAATAGTACTACTACTCATACCGGCAACAGTGGCTGGATCTTTAGCTTTAGCGATCAATGCAGTGAGGGC
Organism: uncultured Candidatus Saccharibacteria bacterium; assembly: GCA_963553545.1. Taxonomy (GTDB): domain Bacteria; phylum Patescibacteriota; class Saccharimonadia; order Saccharimonadales; family Saccharimonadaceae; genus Nanosynbacter. The sequence continues at coordinate 4,818 of CAUVOA010000007.1, forward strand.
TGAGCGAGCACCAGAAATAGCGTTGATTACCGCATCGAGCCTTGCCTGGAAGGCGGCCTTCTTGCCTGCGTCACCTACTACATCAACTTTGGTTTTAGCGGCAGCAACATCAGATGGACGCTTGGTCGATTCAGCATTTGCTACTGCTGCTTCAGCCGCGGTAACTTTCTGCTCCTCTTCACTTGGACCAACCGGTGCATTGTTAGCAGTCGTGTAGATGGCGCCACCGTATGCTGCTGCAGCGATTTTCGAGCCGTCGGCAGAGCTGGCAATTGCTGCCCAGTTTGGCACACCAGCAGACGTCTGAGCCACCCAGGTTACACCACCGTCATTTGAGCTGTAAATGTATCCACCGCCACCAGCAGTTGCTGAAAGTTTTTGACCATCGTCAGAAATAGTAACCGCAGTCCAGTTATGAAGTCCATCAGCCGCTCGCTCAGTCCAGGTTGCACCAGCATTGGCGGAAGTGTAAATCCTGCCACCAGTTGCTGTTGCTACTAATTTATTGCCATCGGCGGAGCTGGCAACTGCTGACCATTTACGAGAGCCTGAGTTTGCCTGTGCAGTCCAAGTTGCGCCAGCGTCGGATGAGGTAAAGACTGTGCCATCCTCAACCGTTGCCACCAACTTGTTGCCATCGGCGGAACTAGCAACTGCTGACCATTTACGAGAGCCAGAACTTGCCCGTTCGGTCCAGTTCGCGCCAGCGTCGGATGAGGTAAAGACTGTGCTGTCTTTGGCTACAGCTACTAGCCTGTTACCATCGGCGGAACTAGCGATTGCCGTCCAGTTGTGAGACCCAGGGACACCACGTGCGGTCCAGTTTGCGCCAGCGTCGGATGAGGTAAAGATATAACCACCCCAGTCGTATAGTGCAGCCAGTTTATTACCGTCAGCAGAGCTGGCAACTGCTAGCCAGTTGCGGTCGCCTGCTCCAGGACGCTCAGTCCAGTTCGCGCCAGCATCGGATGAAGTGTGAATCTTACCGCCCCATGCTGCTGCGACCAATTTACTGCCGTCAGTAGACCCGGCGATTGAGGACCAATTTCGAGAACCTGCCGCATCACGCTTAGACCATGCTGCACCCGTCTTTGGCACAGGCGTCTCAGCTGGTTGTGTTCCCGCACCCTTTTGGAACACACGAACGTAGTCGATCAACATGGTTTGCTTCGGGAAGCTATCTGAAGGAGAGATTGGTTTCTGATCCGCATCTGCCTCCACGTAGTCGTTTATGATAAAGCGCCACCCCTCATCAAACGTCCTTTTGATCAATGATGCGTCAGCTAATTTTGTCAGAGGAGCAGCTGGTGTACGTTCAATCTCCTTACTGTCAGTAGGACTGGCGTGATAATGATACGCGGTGATTGGCTTGTCATCCACAAAATACTTAACCGTCTCACCATCATACTCGACCGCCCATGTGTGCCATTCATAGGCCAATGTACCTGGCTTGGAGCCTGCTCGGTGTTCATCGCTGTGGATAATCCTCCTGGTTCGCCAACCATTTTTCCAATTGCCAGAAACGCCATGATGGTAACAGGTAGCATGGGTGCTTGACCAGGTATATGCTGGTGTGTAGGAGTACCATTCAATGATGTCTAGCTCGCCGTATGGGTCATTGGCGTTAGGATTATCATTACAATTCTTTAATGAGACACCATTAACCATCCACAATGATGGTCGTGTACCATTTTTTCCGTTCCAGTTAAATTTGGCTCTGATCTCAGCCCGGAATGGCTTGGTACCGTCAACAACCTTAGTCTTGTTTGTCACTCGACCACTGAGATATCGTGTCATCTTACCACTTGGACATGGCGTTTCGCTAGCATTAGAGTCATTCAATGGTTCATCAAGATTTGCAACACAGTGGCGCTGCGTTTTGATCTCTAGATAATCATTGTTGACAACCTTGACGTTGCTCGGATTGTAGGCTAGGTGATTATTGCCATAATTATCTTTATTTTGTTTGAATACGTCCCAGCTATCAGGCACTGAGGTGCCTTTAAACTCCTCGCTCCACACAACGCCCCATTGACTTGCATTAGTGCTACCGTTGTACAGTAAAGCTAACAACAAGATACCACCAGCTGATACTAGTGCTACGAATAATCGTTTCGCCATCCCCTTTTTCTCCCTGTGTTTATGTTAAAAACTCTTGCCAAAAATTATAGCGCTAATACTTTCTGATTGCAAGCATTGTTGTAAATAAAACTATTGATGTCTGGGGTGAAATACAGTAAATTATCGCCGCGTGACTTTGACCATTGCATCGCGAATCACCGTGCCGTCAAGGGTATAACCAGCGCGTAGCTCTTCAGCGATAACCTCTTTTTCGCCGTCAGCTGCTTCATCAAATTGCACCGCCTGATGCAGCTCAGGATTAAACAACGCCCCTGGTTTGGCATCAATTTTTTCTAAGCCAATTTCTTTGAGCTGCTTGTCGAGCTGTTTGCCCAAACCAGCCACGCCTTTTGCCCAGGCGTTATCTGCTAGTTCTTCCGGTACATTAGCAATCGCTCGCTCAATTGTGTCAATCACTGGTAATAATTTCATCACCGACTTAGCCTGACCCATGCTGTGCGCTGACTGTTTTTCCGCCTCGACACGCTTGCGATAGTTCTCAAAATCCGCCCGCGTCCGCTGTAAGTCCAGGGTCAGCTCGCCCAATTGCTGCTCCAAATCTTCAGCTTTTTTAGCCTTACTCTTCGTCATTTTTTCCTCCTTCTAAACGGCCAAAACGGCTTCTCGCCATACGTACAGGGAAAAAGCACTACCATAGCCATGAAAATAATAATCAAAATAATCACTACTAGCCACGTTGGCAAGCCGCTCAGTAGTCCGCCAATCCATTCAGCCATTACAATGCCTCCTCTAACATCGCACCCGTTCGCCTCACCAGCTCCATCGTTCGACGGTAATTCTGCCGAGTTGGACCGATCACACCGATGTAACTGCGATCACTAAACGATGAACGAAACTTACTGATGATCAGGGTCGCGCCGCTGGCTTTACCGATTGGGTTCTCGCTACCAATGAACACGTTGAGCGGTTCATTGGGCGCAGCTTCAACCAGCCAGGGCTCAATATTATCAATCAGTCTGGCGATGGCCTGAACGTGATTGCCTTCAATAAACTCTGGCTGAGAAAATAGCTGCGTCATACCATTCATGTACAGATGATCACCAAACGAGGCAAAGCCGAAATTGCCCGTCAGCTCAACCAGACTATCAACCGCGCTGCGGATGGCTCTGTCAGATTTATCAACGTGCGAATTAACATGCGCTTCGATCGCCCTCGCACTGCGATCGATACCACTTGGCAGTTCAGTCATTTGCGCAGCGGTGATGCCATTAACATAAAACCGATAGCCTTTGTCAGTCGGAATGCGACCAGCACTGGTGTGCGGTGCCTCGATAAATCCCATCTCCTCGAGCTTGGCCATTTCGCTGCGGATAGTGGCGCTGGACACACCAAACAATTTGGCAAGCGTCACACTACCAACTGGCGCCGCAATTTCAGCGTACTGTTCGATGATGGCGGCCAAGATAGCCTGCTGGCGTTCAGTCATGGATACATTATAGCGTACATCTGGCACTCATACAAGTAGAGTGCTAAGTTGTCTTCTGCTTGGCACGGCGTGCAGTCGTGCGAGTGTGAGTGAACTGCCTGGCCGCGTCAGACGATAGCATCAGGATGATCGTGATATTAATACCGATGAACGCCAGGGTGCCAACGCTTGTCCAGGTGATTTTACCGATGGTCAAGGTGAATGACGTTGCCAACACTGACAGGCTCGACAATATCATCAAGAGTAATCGGTCTTTGTTCGAGCCGCGGAACGTACCTCGTGACAGCACAGCTGTTACTAAGATCCAGCCTGCGCTCAAACTCAGCACTCCTCGAATCGTCCACTCCGCTCCTGTGGCGGCCACAGAAGTGTCCAAGCCCTCAACGATAAAGTCCTGGGTTGTCTGATGCAACAATTCGTCAAACAACAGAAAATCAAACAAGGCGCCCATCAGGACAATCGCTATAGCCAAGGCCGTAAACAAAATAGCAAACGATATTTGCGGCGGTCGGCGATTCCATAATTGTTGCAACACCGTATCGTGCTCTTCTGTAGGAATCACATATTCATGCGCAGTTGCATCCAAAATAACCCCTGCTCTTTCGGCAATTGTCTGCTGATTTGCCACAACTGCCGCCAGTTCCAAGACCGGCAAGTCACCATCCGTCTGAATACTGTCGCCCCCGCCATTGCGCGAGTGATAACCCGTCGAAAAGTCTTTCAAATTTGTCACTGCCACCTGCGGTGTGTGCTCAGTGACGGTCTTCACAATATAGTCACGCTCGATGTCAGTATTTTCATCAATTTTATGAGTAACTTGCAGAGTAAACAATGACAATCCAACACTTTTGTCGTAGGTCCCTGCCGCCAGCCAATCAACCTGATGACCGCCAGGCAACAACCAACCCTGAGGGCAGCGCCAAAACCGCACATGATGGCGCTTACCAGGACTACCGTCGACCTCCTGCTGATAGGCAAAGTCTTGACGGCGACCAAACAGGAATAACGATGATACAGGAGCTGAGGCGTAGCTCCTGCCAGTCAGCGTAAAAAAGATAATTTTCCAAGCTGACCGAACGGTGATTTCATCAGCAATCGTCCAGCCAGCATCAATCATTGCTTGATGCAACTGTGCTTCTGAGCCCCTGAGCGCCACGTTGACTGGGTCACCCAATAGGCCGTCAGCAGTCCGCGTACGACCAATGAAATAATTTGGCACATACAAACTACTTAAAATACGGTGTAGCCGAGGCAAGGCTAAGTATGCCATGATAACCCAAAACAGCGCAAAAAACGCTACCAGCCACCAGCCACCAGAATACCAGCCCTCACGCCAAACCAACCAACCGAACCAAAATGAGGCCAAACCGGCCAACAAGAAAAACGCTTGGTCGATCAGCGCAGACAATGACCACGGCGAACGACGCAATGCCGAAGCTCGTTTTTGAATATGGTCAGAAACCTGATGACGATAACTCATACGATATTATTATACTGTCGAATATTTTCTAAAAGCCTCCTTGCGGCCAAACGGGCTTCATCATCTTGCCGATTAAACAAGTCGCCACGTTCGATGATGTCATGACATACACGAACCGCTCTATCAAGGTCATCATTAATAATAACATGATAATACGGTACAGAAAGTGCTTGTGTCATTTCTTTGACAGAACTAGCCAACCGTTTCGGCCACTCAGCGTGAAATGCTTCCTCAGTAGTATACCGACTTTTCAGACGAGTAAGCCAGGTTTCGTAGTCGGGAGGTATGATGAAAATTGAGATACTTTGCGGAGCTAAAATTTCATATTCAGCAGCGCCTTGGACATCAACATCAGCGATGACTGTCTTGTTTTGTTCATGGGCCGTCTGAATCTCAGCTGCTGAGGTGCCATAAACTGTGCCGTGAACAAATTTAGCCTCTATAAATTCTTGATTTCTCAACATTTGTGCAGCCATGGTCGAGTCGATGAAATGGTAATCGACACCGTCAACTTCTGGGCGGTTATTGTTGATGCGCGGCGCACGTGTTGTGTGCGAAACGATGCTACTAAAGTACGGAAACTGCAATAATCGCTTTTTGATGGTGTCTTTACCGGCGCCAGAGATGCCAGACAGTAGGGCAATCTTGGCTTTCTTGATCAGCTCGACGGTTGGCTCAGTTGGTTGATAATCAGCAATCAACCGCTCCAATTCGTCCATGCGTTTAGCTGTTCCTACGTTTGACGATCCAAAGGATACCTGCACCAATACCGACAGCTGCGAGTGAAGCGAGTGGCCAGACATTGTCACCAGTGTCAGCCAAGTAACCTTTGCCAGTTGGCTTTGTTGGCTGGGCAACTGGCGCGCCAGGATTGGTTGGCTGAGCAGGAGTTGGTGTTGGGGTTGGGGTTGGTGTTGGTGGTGTTGGTGGAGTTGGTGGGGTCGGTGGAGTGACTGGCGCTTCCTTAACGGTCGCGGTACTGATGAAGCCATTGTTCATAGCTGCGGCAATGCGAGCACCGTCACCAGACATCGCGATGGAAGACCAAGCGCCAGTTGCGGCTGTGGTCTGCTCTTCCCAAGTTACACCAGAGTCACTTGAAACGTATATCACACCGCCAGTAACAGTTGCGGCCAATTTGGTGCCGTCGGCAGAGCTGGTGATTGAAGTCCAAGCGCGGTTGCCAGAAGCGACTTGTTCTTGCCAGGTCACACCTGAGTCGCTTGAGGTGTATACTGCACCGCCATTGACAGTCGCGGCGAGCTTAGTACCATCGCTTGAGCCGGTGATTGATGTCCAAGCACGGTTGCCCGAACCAGCCTGTTCTGTCCACGTTACACCTGAGTCATTTGACGTAAACACTGCACCACCGTTAACTGTTGCAGCCAATTTGGTGCCGTCAGCAGAGCTGGTAATCGCAGTCCAAGCACGGTTGCCAGAACCAGCCTGCGGTGTCCACGTTGCGCCTGAGTTACTGGAAGTAAATACTGCGCCGTTTTTAGCTGTTGCAGCCAGTTTGGTACCGTCAGCAGAGCTGGTAATCGCAGTCCAATCAAAAGAACCGCCGGATATACCATTGCTTCTCCAAGTCTGGCCTCTGTCGTCTGAGGTTAAAATGTAACCACCCCAGTGGTACACACCAGCAAGTTTAGTACCGTCAGCAGAGCTGGTGATTGCAATCCAAGCACGAGAACCAGAATCAACTCGCTCTGTCCAGGTTGCACCTGCATCATCTGAGATGTAAGCTGAGCCGCCAGTCATAGTCGCAACAAGCTTGCTACCGTCAGCAGAGCTGGCAATTGAGGTCCAAGCGCGACTACCAGAACCAGTCTGTTCTGTCCAGGTAACTACCTGTTTTGCGTTAGCTGACTGACTAAACACCGCAACCACCGCAGCGATTACTACCAAGCATCCCGCTTTAGCAGCGCGGGCTATCGTTCTTTTTCTATTACCCCAGAGCGACCCCATATAAATAATCTCCTTTTTATTGTTTTATGACAATGTCTAATATAATCACTGCCAGTATATCACGATGTCGCTTATGTTAGCAAGCATATTTGCCAAGTATTGACGACTTTATAATAGTTCACGCAAAATGGCTTGCCAATCAGGAAATTCATCTGAGCCAAACCGGATCAATCGTCCTGAAAAGTCGCCCGCACCATTTGCCGTCCGATCGTCGATCAAGATATCACCCTGGCTTAGATGCTTGACCGACGAAAAAACAACCTTGCGAAAGAAAATATTTTCCCGACCATCGCCACCAAAATACTTCTTTACCCACGCCAATTTATCAGCCAACGCCGTCGGATTTTCCCATGGTGATGACGACAGAATATATAGATCATATTTTTCTTTCAAAGCATCAACTGCCTCAAGAGCCCCCGGCATCGGATCCATCAACGCAAAAACACCCGGAATATTGTCATACTCACCCGCAAACTTCTCGAGCATCTCAGGCGAAACCCTCGTCAAAGCCGACGTAAAGTCAACCAGTACGCCATCCATGTCGATGTAAATAATCGGTTTCTTCATCATTAATCCCTCTTTAGCATTACTGTAAACGCTTCTGACGGAATGTCAACCTTGCCGAAGCGTTTCATACGCTTTTTACCGCGAGCCTGCTTGGCGAGGAGTTTCTTTTTGCGACTGACGTCGCCACCATATAGGTAGCCGGTAACGTCTTTACGGTAAGCGCCGATGTTTTCGCGGGCAATGAATCTACCGCCAATCGCCGCCTGCAACGCAACCTCAAAGCTCTGACGCGGCACCACGTCTTTGAGTTTTTTGACGATTTCCCGGCCCAAGCCTGGCGCCTCAGAGCGGTGACACATCACACTGAGAGCATCAACCATCTCACCCGCCACATAAAAATCCACCCGCACCAAATCTTCCGGCTGATAACCCGCCAGCTCATAGTTAAACGAACCGTAGCCGCTAGTTACCGACTTCAATTGATCATAAAAATCCGTCA
>CAUVOA010000008.1:0-10863 GCA_963553545.1 uncultured Candidatus Saccharibacteria bacterium
ACCTTCACTCTGAAAAAGCCAACTTTTGAGGAGGTGTTTTTGGCTGAAAATAAAGGCAAATATGGATTGACTGTATATTCGATTGCCATAAGGTATAGGGGAGACGGAGAAATGCCAAAAAACGACATAGCTGGTAGGTTATTTGAAATGATGCAATATATAAGACTGCAGGGCGTCTCTCGAGTATCATCTAGTGTGCTAGATATTAGCGGAAAAGATAGAAGAGGTGTTTCTTGTAGCGTAGACGAAAACATATCACTAGAAAGCGTAAAAAGGTGTCTAGATAATATATCGGTACTACCAAAGGAGGATCTTATATGGTGAGCACTAAAGATTATCTAAATCTATCAGCCTTGGCTTACGTTGATTTAAAAAATCTGATCGCCGCCTGTTATTTATAAGCATACCGTTACCCAGCCTAGGCTCAGTAGAACTGCTTATCATGAATATGAGAGAGATTTTTCTTGCATAACACAACCATTTTCCATCACTGTTATTTCGTGATATAATTTTAAAAATGAGTAAACCTATTTTTAAACGTACCAAAATTTTGGCAACAATTGGTCCTGCAACCATGAGCCAGGAAAAAGTATCGGAGCTGATGGCCGCTGGCGCCAACGGTTTCCGTCTTAATTTTAGCCACGGTAGCTACGAAGAGCGCACACAACAAATCGAGTGGATTCGTACCGCTAGCCGTGAGCAAGACAAGCCAGTCGCGATTTTGCAAGACTTGCAAGGTCCAAAAATTCGTCTGGGTATTTTGAAAGACAACATGTTGGAAGTGAAAACCGGCGATATGTTAGTGCTGGATTCGGAAATTGCTGAGCATGACGGAAGCTTTAATCTTCCAGTGCAGTACAACTTGGCCAGCAAGATGAAAGTTGGCGAGCCGCTGTACATGTTTGACGGTAAAATTCGTTCAATTGTGCGCGAAATCGTCAGCGAAACTGCCATCAAGGTTGAGATTCAAAATGACGGCTTTTTGATGAGCCGAAAAGGATTGAACTTGCCTGACACTGATTTTGGTGGTGATATTTTGACCCAGAAAGACCTAGAAGACATTGAGTGGGGGGCTAGCCGAGACTTTGATTATGTTTCTTTGAGCTTCGTGCAGTCAGCATCTGATATCGTTGACTTGCGGCAGCGTTTGTTGACGTTTGGTTCTGAAGCGCAGATCATTGCCAAGATTGAGACAAAATCTGCCATCTCTCCAGAAAACCTGGAAAAGATCGTGCAGTTGAGCGATGGTGTCATGGTGGCGCGAGGAGACTTGGCGGTGGAAGCTGGTGCTGAGATTGTGCCAGTCGTGCAGCGACGGGTTATCACGTTGTGCCGTAAACACGGCAAGATGGTGATCGTAGCAACTCAGATGATGGGTAGCATGGTTGACAATCCTGAGCCAAGCCGCGCTGAAGTGAGCGATGTGGCAAACGCGGTCATCCAGGGTGCTGACGTAGTGATGTTGTCTGATGAGACTGCCAATGGTAAATACCCAATTGAAGCGGTTGATTCCATGCGAAAAACCATTCTCTACACCCAGGAACACAGTGATGTCATGTCGGTGACAAAGAGTGAATCTCGCCAGAAAAATGACGCTGTCATCAGCTACACAGCTGCTCGTTTGGCGCGTGACCTCAACGCAGATGCTATCGTGGCAGAGACGGACACGGGTGCTACGGCCGTCAACATTGGTGCTTTCCGTCCAAACATGCCGATCATCAGCCTGACAGACAACCGCAAAACAGCTCAGAAGTTGGCGCTGAATTACGCAACTCGTGTGTACATGCGCCCACCAGAGAACTGTCATGGTCTTGACCTAGCACGTGATTTGAAAAATGAAGGCTACTTTGGTGATGGTGTGGCAACGTTGGTGTTGGTCAATGGCCACCGCCCAGGCGCCGGCAAAACTGATACGATACGCGTTTTGACACTGGAGTAAATGATTAGTATATAGGATATCAAAGGGTGGGCAAACGATTTTTCAAACAGACAATTCATGACGTCGACTTGCGCCATAAAACAGTGTTGGTGCGGGTTGACTATAATGTGCCGTTGCTCGAAAATGGTGAGATTTCTGATGATCTACGAATTCGTGCCAGTTTGCCCACGTTAAGATATCTGTTGTCGCAGCATTGTAAGATTGTGCTGATCAGTCACTTGGGCCGTCCGCAAGGCCGAGACGAAAAATACAGTCTAGCGCCAGTTGCGGTGCGCTTGTCAGAGTTGCTGCAGTATCCAGTGAAATTTGTTGATGATTGTGTCGGCGACAAAGTTCGTCAGACAGTGCGACGATCTTCTGGCGCAATCATTTTGTTAGAAAATTTGCGGTTTTATCCTGAAGAAGAAGCCGACGACACCCAGTTTGCCCACTCAATTGCTCGGGCCAGTCAAGCTGATTATTTTGTGCAAGACGGCTTTGCTGTGGTTCACCGAAAACACGCCAGTACGCATGAAATTACTATGTATGTGCCTGGGCTAGCGGGTGATTTAGTTTGTGCTGAATATAACGCCATCACTCACGCTATGCTTAAGCCTAAACGACCGCTAGTTGCTATCGTCGGCGGTGCCAAAGTGTCTGACAAAATTGGTATGATTCATGAGTTTATCAACAAGGCTGACCAGATCTTGATCGGCGGCGCTATGGCAAATACCTTTTTGGAGTACAAAGGATTGAACCTAGGCAAGAGCCGCGTTGAGCCAGGTCAGCACGATGTCATTCATCAGATTTATCAAGCGGTGGAGCAAAAAGTTGGTCGTGAACATGTGGATGAATTTCTGTTGCTGCCAACCGATGTTGCGGTGGCTGAACATCCTGATAGTCAAGAGCGGCGTGAAGTTAGCGTGACGCATGTTAGCGCCACTGACATGGCGCTCGACATAGGTATGCAAACCATTGAACGCTATACTGCAGTGCTAGCACACGCGGGAACGATCATCTGGAATGGTCCAGTTGGTTTGGCTGAGAAATCGACCTTTGCCATTGGTTCTGCTCGTCTCAGTTTAGCGATTACCCAAAACAAGCAGGCGCTTTCAGTAGTCGGCGGTGGTGATACGGCTGATTTTGTACTGAAATGGGATGGTCATGACGGCGCAGCGTTTAGCCATGTTTCCACAGGCGGTGGGGCTAGTTTGGCGTTGATGGCTGGAAAAAAACTGCCAGGAATCGAGAGTTTACTAGACGCATATGGGCTTGGAGTGGTACACTAAAAAGCATAAGGGGAATATATGGGCAAGAAGTTAATCGTTGGCAACTGGAAAATGCACCTAGCTATGCAAGAAGCAAGTCTTTATCTGCATAAGTTGATGAAGATGATTTCGTCGCATCGTGATGTAGAAACGGTAGTCGCGCCAACGATTTTGACGCTTCAGAGCCTGAGTCTGCAAGTGAATCGCCGACTCATCAAACTGGCGGCTCAGAATTGTTACTGGCGTGATTATGGTAATTATACTGGCGAAGTGCCAGCGGCTCATCTTCGTGGCCTGGTTGATTATGTCATTGTTGGACATTCGGAGCGGCGCTATGTTTTCCAGGAGCGTGACCGCGACATCAGATTAAAAGTTCAAGCCGCGCTGCGTAATCATTTGCAACCAATCCTGTGTATTGGCGAAACGCTACAAGAAAAAACCCTTGGTGAGACAGCTGATGCGCTGCACGATCAGCTACTGAGCGGTTTGGCGAATGTGACAGCTGATGAGTTTGACCGCATCGTGATCGCCTATGAGCCAGTTTGGGCAATTGGTACCGGAGAAAGTGCCAATCCAGCTGACGTGCGACGAGCCATTAAAACGATTCGTCGTCAAATTCAGCAGCTATTTGGCAAAAAAGCTGCAACTGAGGTGAGAATCTTGTACGGCGGTAGCATAACGGTTGAAAAGGCAAGTGATTATTTGCGTATTGATGGAATCGATGGTTTGTTGATCGGTGGGGCTAGTTTGGACGCCTATCAATTTATCGATATTATAGAAAAAGCACATAACAGCAATCGGGAGGGGAAATGACAGATATTGACTTTGAGGAACTGGACAGGGCGGTGAATTCACTGATGAATCAGCGCCGGCAGGACAGCGACCGTGCTTCAGGCAGCCCAGCGGCTGATGACAAAAAGACCGAAGCAGCTTCCGTGGCTGATGATAAAAAACCTGAAACAACTTCGGTAACTGACAGTCAGCCAGCCGACACTGCTCCTGTGGTGGAAGCTGAGAAAACTGAGATTAAGCCTATCTCCGAGAGCAATGAACCCAAAGAGCCAGCGCCAGCTAAAGAACCGACGGCGCCAGCGTCAACATTTGGTCACGTTTTCATTGCGCCTGAGGCAAAGCCCGAGGTTGTGCCTGAAGTGAAGCCTGAGATCACACCTGAACCAGAAGCTACTCACAGTCCTGAAGCTACCAACACCCAGCCAGAGTCTGTCGTAGAAGAGCTAGCTCAGTCGGAGCCATCAGAAGCAGCTGTGACAGATCAGGCTGTTGATGAAACCCCAGCGCCCGAAGCTGAAGACAAGACGGAGAAACCAGTGTTTGTTCCACCAGTCACTCCACGGCACACGGGTCGTGTCATGGACGTGGTAGCGCCATCGTCAATGAGTGCAGCTGCTATGAGCACGCGTCCAGCATCGGCAGCAGCTCGTACCAACACAGTGGTGGCTGATCCAATGGTTAACCCAGTGCGGGCACCACGCATGGATATGTCTGGCGGTCACGAGTCAGTATCAAGCAACACGCCAGTTGAGACGGCAGCGCCGACCTTAGATACTACAGACTTGGCAAATGCTATTTCTCAGTCATTGTCATCAACTGAGCAGCCAGCGGATACGTCGAGCTTTGCTGAAGCAGCGTCAGAGCAATCAGCAACGTCATCATTGGCTTCGCCGTTTGTGAATAACGCTAGTGTAACCATCGAAAAGCGTCCATTGGGTTCATATGGTACCGGTAATGCTTCTGATGAGAATAGCGAGGTTTCCATGGTCAGCCCAGATTTGATGGGCGCTGAAGCGACGGATGATGCACAGCCAGCGCCAGAGAAAAATGGCCTTGGCGGTAAGCCACGGCTGAGCCTTGAGCCAAGTTCAGAGGTAGCAGCTGAAGAGTCAGTTGGCATGAATTCTGACCTCGATCGAGAGCTCATGGCTTTGGAGATGGGGATCAAGAGCGAATTGGCCGACGGCGATGCTGACGCCTCTGAAGAAGAGCAAACGCCAGAGGTGGCCGCTACGGTTGCTGAGCTAGACTCATTGACCAATGAATCTAGCGCTGCTGAGACGGACATGCCTGAAGAGGATAATGTAGAGAATGACCAGCCTGCGGCGGAGTTAGCGAGCGACAGCGCTTCTCAGCCAACGCCAACGTTTGATCAACAGGCAGCAGTGGTAATGAACGCAAATGAGCCAGCGGAGTCATCAACACCAGAACCTGCTCCAATGTTTGAAGCGGCTGCAGCTCAACCACAGCCTATTGAAGAGAAAAAACCATCTGGAGTTATGAGCTTTATTATCATTTTGATCTTGTTGCTGCTGGGTGCGGGTGGCGGAGCTGCCGCATATTACTTCTTGCTGGTACAATAGTACAATGGATATATTGACGGAACTGAATCCAGAGCAACTCCGGGCAGTTAAACATGAATCTGGACCATTGTTGATTTTGGCTGGTGCTGGTAGTGGCAAAACGAAGACGTTGACGCACCGCATAGCGTATTTGGTGTCACAGAAGAATGTTTGGCCAAGCCATATTTTGGCAGTAACGTTTACGAACAAGGCTGCCAAAGAGATGAGGCAGCGACTAGCCGTGTTGCTACACGAGAATCCCGACGACCGTCGGTTTATGCCGTGGATGGGGACATTTCACAGCATCTGTGTACGCATATTGCGCATGGATGGGACGGCTTTGGGTCTGGATAAGCGATTTGTGATTTATGACACAGATGACCAATTGAGCTTGATCAAACAAATTATGAAAACGCACAATATGACCGACCGTGACATCAAGCCGCGTTCGGTATTGTCCGCCATCTCTCACGCTAAAAATGACATGATAGATCCGGAGGCGTATGCGGCGTCAGCATCAAGCCCTGTGCAGCAGCGCATCGCTGCGCTATTTCAGGCATACGAGAAGGCGCTTCGTCAGGCGGCGGCCTTTGATTTTGATGATTTACTACTGAAGGTTGTTGAATTGTTCAAGACGCATCCTGACATTCGCCAAAAATGGCAGCAGCAATTTCAGCATATTCTGATCGACGAGTATCAAGACACCAACACGGTGCAGTACACGTTGATTAAATTATTGGTCGGACCAGAGCGCAATTTGTCAGTGGTTGGTGATGACGCTCAATCAATCTATAGTTTTCGTGGCGCTGACTATACCAATATCCTCAATTTTGAACGGGATTTTCCTGGGGCGGTAGTCATCAAACTGGAACAAAATTATCGTTCGACTGGCTCAATTTTACATCTGGCAAATAGTCTCATCCGACATAACGTCAATCGAACTGACAAAAATCTATGGACCAACAGTGGCGATGGTGCGGAGCCGCAGCTGTGGCAGCTGTACTCTGAAGCCGAAGAAGCTCAGGTGATTGCCAATGAGATTCGTCGTCAATTGAGTATCGGACGCTCACCAGATGACATCGCTGTGTTGTATCGGACTAATGCCCAAAGTTACGCAATTGAGCGGGCGCTGCGCCAAAACTATTTGCCATACAAAATTGTGGGCGGATTGCGATTTTTGGATCGAGCGGTCGTCAAAGATGTTTTGGCGTATCTGCGGCTACTCTATCAGCCAAGTGACAGGATGAGTTTTTCACGCATCGTTAATGTGCCAAAACGAGGTATTGGCGCGGTGAGTGTGGCTAAATTTTTGGCGTGGAATGATGAGCAAGGGACGACTGTCATTGACGGGCTATTGGCGGTCAATGAGGCACATGGGCTAACGCCACGTGCTAGGCATTCGCTGCATGAGTTGGGGATGCTGCTCAGTGATTTGCAAAAGTCGATTGACGAGGCGCCAGCTGACGTGATTGAAAAAATTATTGACCAGACGGGCTACGGCACCTTCATCAATGATGGCAGCGTGCAATCAGAAGAAAAAATGGAAAACCTGGGCGTCCTGGTGGCTGAGGCTAAAGCCTATGTTGACGTACCGACGTTTTTGGAAGAGATGGCGCTGATGTCTGCTAGCGATGATCAAGCACAAGAGCAAATCACCCTGATGACACTGCACGCCGCGAAAGGTTTGGAATTTCCGGTGGTATTTCTGACTGGCCTGGAGGAAGGGATATTACCGCACTCCCGCGTGTTCGACGGCGGTAAAGCTGAGGACGTCGAAGAAGAACGGCGACTTTGTTATGTCGGCATCACTCGTGCTCGCCAAGAATTATTTATCACCTGTGCTAGCTCCAGAACGCAATTTGGACAAATAGCGTACAATCTGCCGTCGCGCTTTTTGGATGAGATGGGAATTCTGAGTGGTGGATTGGACAAACCTGCTTCGCCAAGCTTTGTGCCAGAGGCTGAATTTTACAGTGATGAAATCGGTCTGGATGTCGGCGATAGGGTGCGCAGTCCGCAATTTGGCGTCGGCGAGGTCATAGAAGTTGATGGTTTAGCAGTGGTAGTAGCTTTTGAAAACGGTAAAACCAAGAAGTTGAATGTTGAGTTTGCTCGATTAGAAAAGTGCTAGTCGGTTGCCAATATGAGCGAGTTCTGCTATAATCAATAGAGCGTTTTTCGCTATGAGTATGAAATTTGGACTAAAAATTCACCACAGTACAGCGCGAATGATGATAGTCGTAGCGATTGCTATCTTTGGGATTGCGAGCGTGAAGTTAGTTGACAATGCTCTGGCTCGAGAACAGGTCAAGGAGTCAACAACAGCTGCTCCAAATGGCGAAAAGGTAGTAACTATTCATGATCGGGGTCAGGAACGATCCATCGTCACCACTGTCGGGACGGTCAAAGAGGCCTTGAAGGCGGCTGATATCTCAGTTGATGAAAAGCATGACGTTGTCGAGCCGAGCCTTGATACCCAGCTGGTGTCTACGAAATATAATGTCAACGTCTATCGTGCGCGACCAGTAACGGTGGCGGATGGTACGCACCGAGTTCGTGTGGTGACCGCCCAGCAGACGACACCGTTGATAGCACAGGCTGCGGGCGTGACTGTTTACCCTGAGGACAAGACAACCATCGAACCTCCAAGCGACTTTTTACTGGACGGTGCTGATGTTATTGTGAAAATTCACCGAGCTACGCCATTACAACTGACGCTTTATGGCAAAACCACTGAGGTCAGGACGATGGCTCGTACGGTCGGAGAATTGTTGCGTGAGAAAAACATAACGCTCGGTAAAGATGACGGCATGTCTGTTCCTGAATCAACACCTATCACTGCTGGTATGCACCTCAGTGTTTGGCGTAATGGCAAACAGACGGTTACTGTTGAAGAAGAAATTGCCGTCCCTGTTGAGCAGGTTAAAGATGCCAACCGAGAGACTGGCTTCAAACAGGTCAAAGAAGCTGGCGCACCGGGTAAAAAGAACGTTACCTATGAGATTGAGATGACAAATGGCCAGGAGGTTTCACGCCGTATCATCGCCAGTGTTACGAACGTTGAGCCAAAAAAGCGCGTTGAGCTAGTGGGCGCCAAGAGTGCTAACACCTTCTCTGGTAGTTTTTCTGAGGCCTTGGCACGGTTGAGAAGTTGTGAAGGAGGTTATACATCAAACACCGGAAACGGTTATTATGGCGCGTATCAGTTTGACAAGCGCACCTGGGGAGGCTTTGGTGGTTATTCGGTAGCTTCTGACGCTCCACCATCAGTGCAAGACGAGAAAGCATGGCAGACATACAAAGCTCGTGGCTGGCAGCCATGGCCGAGCTGTAAGGTAAGGATGGGTCTACAAGACATCTACCGGTAATATCAGGTAATCTGTAGGAAATACATGAAGCGGTATTGGTTTTTACTAAAAACTCCAAAAGTAGCAGTGATGATAACAGGGCTGATGGCTGCAACAGCGTTGACTGTCGTTCTGGCGGTATCGTCAGTCCAAAGAAAATTCGCCCAAGCTACAGAAAGAGAAGCAATTCACGAATATACCGTTATCACCGAAGAACCAGTCCAGTTTGAGGTACAATCAGCAAAAAGTTACGCACACGCCGTTGGTTTTAAGCAGGTGCAGCAGGCGGGTGCTGTCGGTTCTAAGCAGGTGACGCATAGCGTGAAGGTGAAGGGTGACGGCACGGAAGTTGCGAAAAATAAAGTTGCTGAACAAATCACCAACCAGCCTGTGGCACAGATAGAGATTGTTGGTGCTAGGCTGCCGAATGCCTTGACCAAAGCCAAAAGCGCCCAGCAGTTTACCGACTCACGCGGCATATCGCACCGCGAAACCTACTATGATCTGCCGATGAATGTTGCCATCAATGCTTGCGGCGGCGGTGGTTATACCGTGCGGGCGGATGGCGCCAAGGTGGATAAAGATGGCTATATTTTAGTAGCGGCAAATTATGGTAATTATCCGCGCTGCTCGGTGGTAGAAACCAGTATGGGACCTGGTAAGGTGTATGATACTGGTGGTTTTGCGGCTCGGCATCCGCATGGGTTTGACCTGGCGACTGACTGGACGAACGGAGACGGACGTTAGATGGCGTCAGCTCGTGGGCCGAAAAAAGAGTTAGGTCAGCATTGGCTGCGTGATCCAGAGATTTTGGCGGAAATTGCTGAGGCGGCGGAACTTGATGAAGATGATGTAGTGTTGGAGATCGGACCAGGACTTGGTACCTTGACCAGTCGGTTATTAGCACGAGCTGGGCGCGTGGTGACGGTAGAATTTGACGCGGATCTGGCGCGCAAATTGCCGGGGCAGTTTCCTGGTAAAAACCTGGACGTGATTAACGAAGACATCTTGCAATTTGATTTGAATCAGTTACCAGCTGGCTATAAAGTAGTCGCCAATGTGCCGTACTATATCACCAGTAAAATTGTCGAAAAACTAATGACGGCGGAAAATAAGCCAAGTTTGGCGGCGTTGCTGGTACAAAAAGAAGTCGCCCGGCGCATCGCGGCGGAGCCTGGCGAAATGAGTATTTTGGCGGTTAGCGCGCAGCTATTTGCTGAGTCAGAGCTCGATATTGAGGTGCCACGGCATTTTTTCACGCCACCGCCAAAAGTTGATTCGCAAGTGGTGGTGCTGAGAACTCGCACCGAACCGCTCGTTGCCGCTGAAGACCAAAAAGATTTTTTCCGCATCGTCAAAGCTGGTTTTTCGGCCAAGCGTAAGAAACTGCGCTCCAGTTTGAGCGGCGGACTGGGTGTTAGTAAAGATACCGCCGAACAGCTGCTGAAAACGGCTGGCATTTCTCCTGATGCTCGTGCCGAAGATTTGGCGATTACAGATTGGCAGCTGCTACTGAAAGAGTGGCGGGCATAATGATTGCGGCAGATCAGCCTACTTGTTTTCCTTCTGACCTGTTGGTCGCGGTTTCGTCGAAAGATGATGGCACTATGCTCAACCGTATTCGTGGTCGCCACGTAGCTGAGGTGCTGGACAATCGGTGGCGGTTTTGCGATCAAATTGGCATTAATTACGACGACGTTGTCTATCACGTAATTTCGTATGACCAAGGACAAACGTTTGATGCCATCGCTGACGTTACTGAAGCTGACACGACTCGACATAACAGCGAGGGGATTTTTGCTGACGCGCTCTATACTGAAGCGGCTGGTGTCGGTTTATTCTTGCCAGTGGCGGACTGTATCGCCACCGTCATTTATGATCCAAAGCGTCGGGCGCTGATGTTGGTGCATTTGGGTCGGCATTCGACGGGTGCGCAGTTAATGTCTCGGGCAGTTCGGTATTTTGTCGAGCGCGGC
>CAUVOA010000009.1:0-10345 GCA_963553545.1 uncultured Candidatus Saccharibacteria bacterium
CCCAAACTAAAAACGGTTCGCACGGTCTACAGGCTGTTGAGGGCGTGGCGGACGTGGTGACGTCGCTGGAGATTGACCCTGATGAGTCAGCGCCGTTTGCTACGTACACCAAGGAGATGGCGGCTTTATGTGTGCGTACGGTACAGAATGATACGGCGATGGACTATTATTTCCCGATCGACCGACAAGCGATTGCGGTAGCAGAGATCTTGCCCGATACCAGTGGTGTACCACGTTACATCCGCAAGCTGCGCCACTATGTCGATAAGACTGAAGAAGTCGTCAAGGCTAATGATATTCAAGACGCTGCGTCCAGGCGAGAGCTGATAGGTGATTTGAACACGGTGCTAGATGAAATAATTTGCGGTACTGGGGTGCGGGTGGAGTGTAGGGCATACGCTCGGAGGGTCGGAGCTAATGAATACGGCGTTGATGTTGACGCAGATAGCCAAGTCCTATTTGCTGACCTACCGATCTTTACCTGGCGTGGTAATCGCCCAGTTCTGGAAATGTTCGACAAAGAAGATCAGTCAGTACTGTTTCGGGTTGATGTGAAAGACATGGTTGATATCATGCCAACTGATGAAGAAGGTATTGAGGATGGCGCAGATCTGTTTGAGACGGTCTTTACTGAGGAGTTCCAGCAGTTAGCATGGGAATTGGCGACCGATCTTTCACACACTGATAAGGCTGACTTTCCGGACACGCTGCGTGAACATATCCAAACACTGAACGATGCGTTGCCGTACGTCGGTGAGCTTGATGCCGTCAGCTTGTCGGGTTTTGTGTTGGCGCCAAGTGGTACGGATGGCAATTTGAAGCTTGAGTTTGTCGACAGTGATAGGGCATATGTCAGTGAGGCAAAATTTGTTAAATATGACGAATCCTTTCACGCGGTGATTGAGGTAGGTGTGTTTGATTATTCAAATAGCCAGTCGCGAAATGTCTATGTAATCCCTAGTCGTGATAAGTTGTTACGATTTGAGAGTTTAGACACCGACACTGAAGATCTGAGGATTGCTGTTGATGAGTTGCATGACATTGCCGAGGATGCCGGGGGTGTATTTGAAGAGGCTTTCTATCAGTTTTCTTTGGAAGATCAGCTTGAGATCTTGAAACAATATGATGACGAAGCACATGGTGTGCTGGGATTCATCGACAACCCGTATGACTTTGACGGCGAGTGTACGGTCATGGCGTATCGTTGTTTGCCAAGCGACCTGCTGAACGTTGTCTCGTGGAACGATGCTCCGCTGCAAGAAGTCGGTGATGATAAGGGTACTGAGCCGTTCACCCTGCGGGCGGATCGACTGGCGGTATGGAACCCAGAGCTGGATGATCCGTCGAGGTTTGACGGAAACATTACAAAAGTCACGGATTTACCGCTTAGTTTTGGCGAGCCAGTACTGATGATTGGCGACCGCGAAAATGATATGTTCTATCTGGTGCGCGCTCGCGACATCATTGGTCTGTCGCGGCATAGCGATGAAGACGTTTTGTGACATGGCTCAAGCCAGCGATATTCACGCAAGCCTCCAGAATGGTGCAATTTGTAAAAATCAGAGACGATTTCCTTGCGAAATATTATAAAACCCGCTATAATTAAGCGCATACGCCGTGGAGCCTTTAATTGGTCATACCCGCGTGAAATAATAATTAAATAAGGAGAACTTCTACAAATGGCAGATGCATTTGACCGAAGCAAACCGCACGTTAACGTGGGTACAATGGGCCACGTTGACCACGGTAAGACGACGCTGACCGCTGCGATTACTGCAGTGTTGGCAAAGCGCCTTCCAAGCGCAGTTAACAAACCAATCGCGTACGATCAGATCGACAACGCACCAGAAGAGAAAGCCCGCGGTATCACCATCGCGTCTTCACACCAAGAATACGAATCACCAAAGCGCCACTACGCGCACGTTGACATGCCAGGTCACGCCGACTACGTCAAGAACATGATCACCGGTGCTGCTCAGGTTGACGGTGCAGTGTTGGTTATCGCTGCAACTGACGGTCCAATGCCTCAGACTCGTGAGCACGTGCTGCTGGCAAAGCAGGTTGGTGTGCCTAAGTTGGTTGTCTTCTTGAACAAGATGGACATGGCTGACGAAGAGATGGTCGAGCTGATCGAAGAAGAAGTTCGTGAGCTTTTGGAAGCTAACGGCTTTGACAAAGACGCTCCAATCATCAAGGGCTCAGCTTTGAAGGCTCTTGAAGGCGATGAGAAGTACGAAGACGCCATCATGGAACTGGTTGACGCTATGGACAGCTACATCCCAGAGCCAGTTCGTGATATGGACAAGCCATTCATCATGCCAATTGAGGACGTATTCTCAATCAAGGGTCGTGGTACTGTGGCAACTGGTCGTATCGAGCAGGGTGTTGTTAAATTGAACGATGAAGTTGAAATCGTTG
Organism: uncultured Candidatus Saccharibacteria bacterium; assembly: GCA_963553545.1. Lineage (GTDB taxonomy): Bacteria > Patescibacteriota > Saccharimonadia > Saccharimonadales > Saccharimonadaceae > Nanosynbacter. The sequence goes on from CAUVOA010000009.1 coordinate 2,419, forward strand.
GTTTGAAGCCAACCCAAAAATCGGTCGTGACTGGTATTGAAGCCTTCAAGAAATCTCTTGACCAGGGTCAAGCAGGTGACAACGCTGGTATTTTGCTACGTGGTATCGAGCGCAGCGACATCGAGCGCGGTCAGGTTCTGTGTAAGCCAGGTACCATCACTCCACACACCGAGTTTGAAGCTGAAGTGTACATCTTGAAGAAGGAAGAAGGCGGTCGCCACACTCCATTCTCCAAGGGTTACAAGCCACAGTTCTACTTCCGCACCACGGACGTGACTGGTGAAGTTGAATTGCCAGCTGACAAAGAAATGGTCATGCCAGGCGACACCGTAACCTTCAAGGTTAAGTTGCTCGCCCCAATCGCTATGGAGCAAGGTCTGAACTTTGCTATCCGCGAAGGTGGCCGTACTGTTGGTGCTGGTGTGATCACCAAGATCAACAAGTAATCACTCTAGTAGATTACCAAAAATACCCTCGATCATCGGGGGTATTTTTGTATTGACAATCACCAGCCGCATTGGTATGGTAATGGGTAAAGGGTCGGGAGAGGGTAATAATAACCAAAAAAGGAGTAATCATATGAACAGAGAAGCAGGGTTGGAATACGGTTTTTCTTGGTGGAGGCGAGCCGCAGCTGTGGCGGCAGCTGGTACACTGTCGTTAAGTCTAGTCGGCTGCGAAAAACCAGCAGATGAGCAGCACGTTGCGCAGCCAGAAGTTGTTAGCACGGAAGATACCTCTCCAGTTGACAGTGGCCTTGATACTGAGGCTTCGTCAAAATACCCAAACATAGAAAATACGGCCGGTTTCTCTGACGATGAGAGCTTGAAAGTATGTTTCCAGGGCAAAGAATATGCATTGTCTTGGGGAGACGCACTGATTAGTAGTGGTTGGGATAAAATTGCCACAGAGGTCGACTCCACGCGCTGTGAGAGCAAAGGATATCCGCGTGATGGTTGGAAAGAAAAGGATAATGGTGGCGCTCATATGTGCATTCCACGCCAGCTCCCTGGGGGAGAGACACATTACTACTTTGTTGATGCCGACCCAAATGCTACTGGTGGGTATAATATTCGTGCCATGGATCAAGGCCGAGCTAGGGAGGGCTTTGGCCTCGAGGAGTCTTGCAACCTCAACCCAGGCCCTGACGACATAGTACCTATGGTAAAATAGTATAGACAATACATCTAACACAAAAAGGAGATATGGTGAATAAACAGAAATTGGTGATTATCGGTGGTGGCGGAATGGTTGGTGCGACGACGGCGTACGCGTGTGCGCTGCGCAGTGTGATTGAAGAAATTGTATTGATTGACCGCAATGCGGATTTGGCATGGGGTCAGGCGGCGGATATCAACGACGCCATGGGGCTTGACCGCAACGTGGTGGTGCGCACGGGCGACTACAGTGATATCAACGACGACGACATCGTGGTTATCACCGCTGGTTCGCCGCAACTGCCAGGTCAGACGCGACTGGAGTTGGTCGGCGTCAATGCTAACATCATGCGTGACATCGTCAAAAACATCATGGCTGGCGGCGCCAAGCCATATTTGGTGGTCGTCAGTAACCCAGTCGATGTCTTGACCTACGTGGCGTTGAAGGAATCAGGACTGCCAAAAACCCGAGTGTTCGGCACGGGAACGACACTGGACACGTCACGGCTAAAGTCGTACCTGGCCGACGCGCTGAATGTCGACAGCAAGGCGGTCGACGCGTACATCTTGGGTGAGCATGGCGACTCCTCGTTTTCGACCATTGAGACGGCGCAGGTCGGCGAAGTACCGATTCGTGAATATCCAGGCTTCACCGAGGAATTGGTTGAGGGCATTGAGCAGAAAATCCGTGACCGTGCCTACCGAGTGATCGAGACAAAGAAGTCGACGTATTTTGCCATCGGGTTCGTGGTCTCTAAAATCGTTTCAGCCTTGCGTCAGTCAACGCGCACGGTCTATCCAGTTTGTTCACTGGCTGAGGGTGAATATGGACTGGACAATGTGGTGCTGGGCTTACCGTCGATTATTTGTTGTGACGGCGTGAAAATTTTGACGGGCTATCCACTAACCGAGCGCGAAAAGGAGTCGCTCAACAATTCCGCTGCAATCATCGGTGAAATGATCGCTCACCTTGATAAAGCCTAGGGAAATTGGTATAATCACCTAGTTATTACTAATTTATCTCGAGAACTCGGTCGTTCGTACAGTAGGATGATTAGAGGTTACGGGATTGTACATAAGGAGGAGCCATGGCTCAAGATACCGGGATCAAAATCCGCATCCGTCTGAAGGCGTATGACCACAAGGTCATCGACCAATCAGCAAAACAAATCATCGACACTGCGATTCGCACCGGCGCGAACGTTGCCGGCCCAGTGCCACTACCAACTCGTCGCAGCACCTACACAGTGGTAAAGAGCCCACACGTGTACAAAATGGGCGGTGAAACCTACGAGCGCCGCGTTCACAAGCGGTTGATTGACATCACCAACGCGACACCAAAGACCATCGACAGCTTGCAGAACTTGAACTTGCCAGCTGGCGTTGACGCTGAAATTCGTATGTAATTTTAACGCGCTAGAAATTTCCGCCTCTTGAACGGGGCGGATTTTTTATGTTATAATCCTCATCAAGCTTATGACAAAACAAAAATCTCGCACTTACGCCCGCAACCGCTCAAAGTCCAGCGCTTTGTTCAGCCGCAAAGGACGTGAGCGAATTTATGAAAATGACGGCACCTTTTTCTTGAAACTGGTGATATTTGTCATCCTCAGCGCGCTGTGGCTACGCCTCAAAAACCCCTTTGAACTGGGCGCTTTTACGGTGCAGGCGGTACCAGTTGGCTTGTTTGTCGCACTACTCCTTGTCCTCAAAATTGAGCGGTACCAATTTAACCGCAAAATTTGGTACGTCACCCTCATTTTGATGGCAATTTTGACCTCATTTACGCCAGGGGGTGTGATGATCTAGCCTACTTGACTATAGCTAGTGTTTTGTGCTACAATCACAAGGTAATTTCTATTACGCGTAATATCAACTGTTCTCCTTGATGAATGAGCAGGTCTGGCTATGGTTGAAGTGTTTGTCATGAACGCCTCACTCAGAACCCAGAAACCGCACGTCATCAGGAGTATTTAAGTGGGAGTGAGGAAAAGTGAAAACACTTCTCGGTACCAAACTTGGTATGACCCAGCTCTTGGCTGAAGACGGCAAAGCCATTCCGGTGACGCTGATCCAAGCCGGCCCTGTCACCGTGACTCAGGTGAAGACTGTCGAAACCGACGGTTACAATGCGGTACAGGTCGCTTATGGAGAGGGTAAGAACCTGAGCAAGGCCGTGGCTGGACACGTTAAGCCAGCCCAAGTGACCCCGAAGCACATTCGGGAATTCCGCGTCGACGAGATCCCTGAGGGCATCAAAGTTGGCGATGAAATCAACGTTTCCGCGTTCGAAGTCGGCGATTCTGTCGATGCGACCGGAACCAGCAAAGGTAAAGGTTTCGCTGGAACCATTAAACGCCACAACTTTAAGCGTCACCGCAAGACGCACGGTGGTAAAGGTAATACTCGTAAGCCAGGTTCAATTGGCTCGATGTATCCACAAAAAGTGTTCAAGGGTAAGACAATGGCTGGCCACATGGGTCATGAGCGTGTTACCGTCAAGAACCTGGAAGTGGCATATGTTGATCCAGAGACCAATCTGATCGGGGTGAAGGGCGCTGTGCCTGGGCCACGAAAAGGGCTGATCATTTTAGGAGGTAACAAGTAATGGCTGAATCAACCAAACTTCCTAAAGATATTTTTGCTGTTGAAGTGCCAAACCACGAACTGTTGAAATTGGCATACGATAGCTACCTAGCAAACGCCCGCCTAGCAAGCGCAACCACCAAGCAGCGTGGTGAAGTTTCCGGTGGTGGTAAAAAACCATGGAAGCAAAAGGGAACTGGTCGAGCACGTTTCGGCTCAACCCGTAACCCAATCTGGCGCGGCGGTGGTGTGGTCTTTGGCCCACGCGGCAACGAAAACTACACCAAAAAATTGTCCAAAACCGCCAAGAAAGTGGCAATTCGCCAAGCCTTGACGGTAGCCAATGAGGCGAAGAAGATCGTCGTCAAAGACATCAAGACGACTGGCAAGACCAAAGAGGTCGCAACCTTCTTGGCTGACAACAAGTTTGAGCGCCACGTCCTGATCGTCGTCGACGAAAAGACGCCAGAGTTGATGCGCGCCACAAACAACATTCAGAACGTATTGGTGATTCGCGCGAGCTACCTCAGCGTCTACCACATTCTGAATGCGGATACTATTGTCATAACCCCGAAAGCTCTGCCAGTAATCACTGAATGGCTGGGTAAGGAGGAAGCGTAATATGAAACAGATGACAATTATTCCACGCATCAGCGAGAAAGCCTACGCACAGAGCGCCAACGGCGTGTACGTGTTCCGCGTTCCGCTCAACCTGAATAAAAACGAGATCAAAGCAGCAGTTGAAACGCAATTTGATGTTACTGTCCTGAAGGTAAAAACCTTGGTACAAGACGGCAAAGCTGTGCGTTTCTCACGAGGCAAGAACCGCTATCCTGGCACGACTACGCGCAAGGACTGGAAGAAGGCTTACGTGACGCTGAAAGATGGCGATAAGCTCGATGTGTTTGACGCAGTAGAGCAGCAGATGGAGGAGACCAAGTAATGCCAGTGAAAGCTTACAATCCAACCACTCCTGCTCGTCGCGGCATGACGAGTCAGGATTTGTCGGACATCACGACGAAGAAACCGCTCAAAAGTCTAATCAAAGCCAAAAAGCAAAATGCTGGCCGCAACAACCAAGGCCGCATCACCGTGCGTCATCGCGGCGGTGGCGTTCGTCGTCACTACCGTTTGGTGAACCACAATTTGCCGGCTGGTCTGACACTGACGGTTGAAGAAATTGAGTACGATCCAAACCGCTCAGCACGCATCGCTCGGGTGAAAGATCAGTACAATTTATACCACTACGTGTTGGCCGACACCTCGATGGTTAAGGGCAAGACGATTCAGACTGGCGAGGAAGCACCAATCGAGGCCTCAAACCGCCTACCACTGTCTGCGATCCCTGTTGGTACGATGATTTATGCTATTGAACTGACTGCCGGCAAAGGCGCGCAAATGGTTCGCGCCGCTGGTGCCAAAGCTCAGTTGATGGCCAAAGAAGGCAATTACGCAACCATCAAATTGCCATCTGGTGAAGTTCGCAAAGTTCGCTTGGAAGCAACCGCTGCCATCGGTACAGTCGGTAACGTCCAGCACCAGAACGTCAAGATCGGTTCAGCCGGCCGCCGCCGCCGCAAGGGTATTCGCCCAACGGTTCGCGGTGTCGTCATGAACGCTGCAGATCACCCACATGGTGGTGGTGACGGTGGTCGCCACGGTACTGGTAAAGCACCACGTACGCCATGGGGTCAATTGACGCTGGGTTATCGAACTCGCCGCCGCAAAGGCTCAAATAAATTAATCGTACGCACGCGTCACGACGCGAAGAGGAAGAGGTAAATCACGATGAGTCGTTCATTAAAGAAAGGTCCATTCGTCGATGTGAAGCTTGCGAAAAAAGTCGCTGCTCTCAGCCTTGACGATCGAACCGTTATCAAAACGTGGGCGCGCGCTTCGACCATCACCCCAGAAATGGTTGGTCGAACGATTGCTGTCTACAACGGTAAGATGCACGTGCCTGTGCTGATTACCGAAAACATGGTTGGCCACAAACTCGGTGAGTTTAGTCCAACTCGTAAGTTCCGTAAGCACGGCGGAAAGGATAAGAAGTAATCATGGCTGATACAACTTATACTGTTCGCGCTTACGCCAAAGGTGTTGACCAAACACCACGCAAGGTTAGCTTGGTGGCGGCACTAGTACGCGGCCGCACTGTCGCTGACGCATTGGTTATCTTGGAACACGTACCAAAGCGCGCTGCTTTGCCTGTCAAAAAGGCCATCGACAGCGCCAAGGCAAATGCCATCAACAACCACGGTTTGGATGCTAAAAGCTTGGTGATTACCACGTTGAGCGTTACCACTGGTACACGTCTACGCCGCTTTAAGCCAGCATCACGCGGTCGTGCCTTGCCGTTCCAGAAAAAGACGTCAAACATTTTGGTTGAGGTAACTGGTACTGAGAAGCCAAAGAAAGCGCCTGCGAAAAAACCAGAGACCAAGGCTAAAGCAGAGACCAAATCTGCCAAGCCTGCAGCGAAAAAAGCCGCCGAAACCACGGCAAAAAAGGAGGAGAAGTAAATGGGTCAAAAAGTGAATCCAATCAACTTCCGCCTACAAGTTCACAAGAACTGGAGCTCTCGTTGGTTTACGGCCAATAAGAAAGAGTTTGCGGAGGCAATTCGCCAGGATCACGAAATCCGCGAATTGATTGAGAAGAAATTTGCCTCACGCCCAACCATCAATCGCATTGAGATTGAGCGGAGTGCCAACTTGATCACGGTAACCATTCACACGGCGAAAGCTGGTGTGGTGATCGGCCGTGGCGGTGCTGGCGTGAATGAATTGAAAAAGCAAGTTGAGAAGATCGTCGGGTCACCTGTTCGCATCAACATCGAAGAAGTGCGCCGACCAGAACTAGCAGCTAAATTGGTGGCTGAGAACATCGCCCGCCAGCTAGAGCGCCGCATCAACTTCCGCCGCGCAACTAAAATGACCGCACAAAACACCATGAGCGCTGGTGCCAAAGGTATCCGCATCGAGGTGGCTGGTCGTTTGAACGGTGCTGAAATGGCACGCCGCGAAAAGGTGATCGAGGGCTCAGTGCCACTGCACACCCTTCGCGCTGATATTGACTTCCACTGTGCTCGCGCCCAGACACCAGCTGGTATCATCGGAGTGAAAGTGTGGATTTATAAGGGAGAAAGGAGTCGCTAAATGCTGTTACCAAAGAAAACCAAGCACCGCAAAGTGCGTATCGGTAAAAACCGTGGTCAAGCAACCCGTGGTAATTACATCGCGTTCGGCGACTTTGCACTGCAATCACAATCAAACGAGCGCATCAACTCCCGCCAAATCGAGTCTGCTCGTCAGGCAATGACCCGCTACATCAAGCGTGGTGGTAAGATTTGGATCCGGATTTTCCCGCACACTCCAGTTACTCGCAAGCCACTTGGTTTGAAGATGGGTGGTGGTAAGGGTAATCCAGAGTTCTTTGTTGCCAAGGTGAAGGCCGGCACGGTGATGTTTGAAATGCAGGGCGTTTCCGAGGAAGTCGCTCGTGAGGCGATGCGCCTGGCGAGCCACAAACTACCAGTCAAATGTAAGTTCATCAAGCGGGAGGACGCATAATGGCTGAGACAAAGAAAACCGCAAAGGCAGCAGTTGTGAAGACGATTGATGATTTGAAGAAGGAACTCGCCGAAAAGCGAAATGACTTGCTTCAAGCAAAACGTTCTCACGCTGCTGGCGAATTAGTTAATCCAAAAGCGCTGCGTTCGCTCCGCAAGGACATCGCACGCCTGCTGACACAAATTAACGAAAAGGAGAGCAAGTAATGGCCCGACGAACACTGATTGGCGTCGTAACGAGTGCCAAGCGCGACAAGACCATCACTGTGACGGTCACCAGCCGCGAAACGCATCCGCTCTACGGCAAACAGTACACCGTGACTCGCAAATACACTGCTCATGATGAGACCAATGAGGCAGGCGAAGGCGACAAGGTGCAAATCGAAGAGACTCGCCCAATTTCCAAGACCAAGAGCTTTACGCTGGTCAAGGTGATCGAAAAGTCTCGCGGTTCTATCAAACTAAAGGCTGAAGTTTCTGGCGAAACTGAGGAAGAGGCCAAGGAGGATGACAAATGATCCAACAAGAATCTCGCCTCAAGGTAGCTGACAACTCGGGTGCCAAAGAAGTATTGTGCATCCGCGTCCTCGGTGGTACCCGCCGCCGCTACGCT
>CAUVOA010000010.1:0-10343 GCA_963553545.1 uncultured Candidatus Saccharibacteria bacterium
GGCAATTGAGCAATTCGGCTCGACCCGCTCCATCAACGTCGGTGCGGCAGCGACTGTGGCGATGTATTGTTGGTTGCAGCAAAATGTGCTACAATAGTATCATGATTTTGCCTAAATTCCATCATTCACACGTGTTGCCGAGGTAGGACTCTGATTTTTGATTGTACGCGCCGAGTTCTGCCTCGGCGTTTTTGATTGCTATAAATAAGAAATAATGACATAATGGAACTAACATGAGCAGTTTATCAACACAAAGTTACAAAGGTTCGCGAGACTATTTCCCAGAGGAAAAACGTCTGCAAAATTATATTTTTAACGTGTGGCGCAAAACCGTCGAAAGTTTTGGTTACGAAGAATACGGTGCTCCGTTACTGGAGCCCATGGATATCTATCTGGCAAAGTCAGGCCAAGAATTAGCGGGTGAGCAAACCTATGCGTTTGAAGACCGTGGTGGACGCCAGGTAACTATTCGTCCAGAGATGACGCCGTCAATTTCCCGCATGGTGGCAGCCAGGCGGCACGAATTTGCAGTGCCAGCGCGCCTGTATTCGATCGCAAATTTCATGCGCTACGAACGCCCACAGCGCGGACGAGAGCGTGAATTTTGGCAGCTGAACGCCGACCTGTTCGGTGTGGACGGCCCTATGGCCGATGCCGAAATCATTGAGATGAGTTACCGTTCGGTGCTGAACTTTGGCGCGCGCCCCGACATGTTTACAGTGCGAGTGAACAATCGCCAATTGGTCAATCAACTCCTTGGTCAATTTTTGGGGTTGGATGTCATCGGCGCTAATATGATGACCAAGCTGCTTGATAAGAAAAATAAGATTCCGCCGGAGACCTTCAAGCAGCAAGCCATTGAAATTTTTGGTGCTGAGGGCTCGCGTGAGGGATTGCCGAAGCTGGCTCAGATGATCAGTATGAAGAGTGTTGATGACCTGCCGCCAGAGCTGAGTGATAGTCCAAGCGTCCAGCAGATACGCACCGTCATGGATCTGTTGCGGCAAAAGGGCGTGACCAATGCGGTGTTTGACGTGACACTGATGAGAGGCCTGGACTACTATACTGGCACAGTTTTTGAGTTCTTTGACAATGCGCCAGAAAACAATCGTGCTATGTTTGGCGGTGGTCGGTACGACGGGCTTGTCGGATTGTTTGGTGTTGAACCGATGGCGACGGTTGGTGTCGGTATGGGTGCAACCACCATGCAGGTATTTTTGGAAGTCCACGGCTTGTTGCCAGAGCTGGCCACGCACACCGATGTGTATATCATCCCAGTTAGTCCAGAAGTCATGAGCGGCGCCGATGCGCTTGCCAGGAAGCTACGCTCTGAAGGGGTGTTTGCTGAGCTCGACATCACGGGTCGCAAGATCGACAAACAACTGAAAGCTGCCCTGAAAAAGCGAGTGCCGTTTGCCGTGTTTGTGGGTCCAGAAGAGTTAGAATCAGAAACCTACACCGTGAAAAACTTAGTTGAATCAACTGAACAAAAAGTCAATTTCACCCGCATGATTAGCGTGGTGACTGATCACCGATATGACGGCGACGAAGACGCGTTATTTGAGGCTTAGCCCCATATCTGTTATAATCAACAGATATGAAGACGACTGTAAAGAAACTATCAGATACCAAAGTAGAATTGACCATTTCACTTGGCAGCGAAGAATTGTCGGCTGCTGAACAAGTAGCTCTCACTAAAATGGCGAGCGACTTGAAGGTGCCAGGCTTCCGCAAGGGCAAAGTTCCTGTCAGTGTTGCTGCAAAACATGTTAATCCAGCAGCGTTGCAGGAGCAGACATTGGACAACGCCCTGAGCAAGGCGGTGGCTGAAGCTTTCATGGCAGAAAAGATCCAAGCCCTGGACCGTCCAGCGGTTGACGTGAAGAAATTTGTGCCGGGTCAGGAATTAGAATTCACTGCAGAAGTAGAAATCATCCCATCGGTAAAATTGGGCAATTACAAGAAATTGAAAGCCAAGCGGCAAGCCGTCAAAGTTGAGGACAAAGAAGTAGAGGAAATCATCACTCGGATGCGTGAAAACTTTACTGAGAAAACAGAAGTTAAGCGCGCTGCCAAAGAGGGCGATGAAGCGGTCATCGATTTTACTGGCAAGAAAGATGATGTGCCATTTGACGGCGGCGCAGCGAAAGACTTTGCGCTGAAGCTTGGCTCTGGTCAATTCATCCCTGGCTTTGAAGAGGGTGTTATTGGGCACAAGGCTGGCGAAACCTTTGATTTGAAATTGACGTTCCCGAAGGATTATCACGCCAAGGAACTGGCTGGTGCTAACGTTGTCTTTACAGTGACCTTGCATAAGGTCAATGAATTGTCACTGCCTGAAGTGAACGATGAATTTGCTGCCAAATGCGGTCCATTCACCTCAGCAGACGAACTCAAAGCTGACATCAAGCGTGAGATTACCGCCCAGAAAGAGCGTGAAGCTGATGAAAAATTGAAAGATGATTTGGTGGGAGAACTGGCGGAAGCTTCCAAGGTGGCGCTGCCTGAACTGCTGATTGACGATCAGATTCGGTCAATTGAACAAGATTTGATGCAGAACTTGATGTACCGTGGATTGACACTGGACAGTTACTTGCAGACGCAAAAGTTTACGGACAAGGACGATTGGCGAGCCAAAGAAGCCCGTCCTGCGGCCGAAAAACGCGTCAAGGCTGGATTAGTTTTGGCGGAATTGTCCAAGGAACTGGGCGTAGAGGTTTCTCACGAAGAACTATCCGCACAGATTGAGGCTATGAAACAGCAGTACGGTAAAGATCCAAAAATAGCTGAACGCTTCAACGATCCAAATGTCCACCGTGACATTGCAAACCGCATGATCACCGACAAAACGGTCGAAAAACTGATAGAACTGAACAAATAGTCCTTCAGGGTAGCTCGGGCGACACTTATACCACTTTTGCTGGCATTGACAAAAATGCATTTATGGTGTAAAATATCACTTAGTTATGTGTGAACGTCACGAAGGTCATACTTCAACCATTTTCCAGTGCGGTTCAGAGCCAGAGCAAAAACCGTTACTAGAGCGAGTCAGGATGTCTCGCCGTCGTTTTTTGGGACTTTCTGCGGCGGTTGGTGCCGGTGTTGGATTAGTGGGGAGTGCAGGATATCAGCTTGGAGCTCGATATGGAGGGGAGCCTTCTCGACCCAAGCCACAGGAGGCTGCTAGTTCATTGCCGCCATATGATGTGACCCTTGGCGCAGTGATTTTACAACCCGAGGGCCATAGCCAGCACAGAGGCGCCGGTGACATCGTAACAGAGGTTCAGCAGCAAACAGAATGGACAACTGACACAACTGCTGGAGCTTATACATTTACGAAAACACCTCATTGGATAGATGAGACCCCTCCTGATCTTCCTAATGGGGTTTTTTCTGACGGATTGATAGAAAAAATTGCTCGGTCGCACTATGAAAAGTACAGAAAGATGTTGGGTAATCAGGCCATTATTGCCGTGATGATCAATGGTGGCGATACAGAGGGAAAAAATTATGGCGGCCGGGCATTCCAGAAGCCTGACAACGCAGATGGGTTATATCTCCCGTATTTTACTGCTAATTACAACCGTGCTCCTAGTAGTATTATTGCGCATGAAGTAGGTCATTTACTGGGTCCAGAGTTGGGCAAAGGACTGGGGCATCAATTGTTGATGCCAAACCAACTCCAAGGCGAGGATGGAGAGCTACGTATAGCGTGCGCGTTTGATACCATACAAAACCTCCTGCAAGCTGGTTTTGATCTGGAAAAAGTACCGGGAGACCCTTCTCGAGTACAGCAGTATGCCTCGCCATTTAGTGTTATGGGGCGCCCAGATCTATTCGAAAAGAGTGCTCGCATTATTCCTAACGCTTCCAATCTTTCTAAGAATTCCAGACTGCTATTTTCGCCACCAGAGCTGAAACACCTTGATCCACGCCGTAAAGTTAATGACTTTGAAGGTCATTCAGAGACAGTACGGTACTCATTGTCTCAAGAGTTTGATGAGCGACTAGGGGTAGTCATGCCATTACCGGCTGATCATGCATTGAAAAAGATCTTGCCAGATATAGAAAATATTTTCTTTGGACCAATTTGCGGACCACTGTTCGACGAACAAGGAAACAAAATCGAGCATCCTATCCAGAAGATTGGTGTATTTGCCACCTGGAAAGACAACCGTGGTACGGCATTGCTTGAAACGAGCCCATTTAACCTAATTGATTATACTTCTCAAACGGAATCAGTGAATTATGCGGATTCGCAATTGGGTAAATCGGGTGTTTTGGTCACCTCTGGATACAACCTTCGCGACGGTGTGTATATTGCCGTCCGACCCCTCGATAGTTCAGAATCGCAGGAGATTCTTCGGGTTGAACGTGAACGAGCAACCGAGCGTAACCAAATTATTATGAATAATTAGTATTTTATATTTGCTAATTATCTCCGTAGCCTCCAAGAGCCAATAAGTATTTGGTATACTAGTTGTAGCTAAAGGGAGTAGGGAAATATGAGGCAGTATCTAGACGCGTTACAGCAGGTTCGCGACAGCGGCGTGAAAAAAGGTGACCGCACTGGCACGGGAACGACGGAAGTGTTTGGTGTGCAGGCGCGGTATGATTTGGCGGATGGTTTTCCGGCGATGACTACCAAGAAATTGTATTTTAACAGCGTGGCGCACGAGCTGCTGTGGTTTCTCAAAGGCACCGGCAACATTGAATATCTGGCGCAAAACGGCGTACACATCTGGGACGAGTGGCCGTATAAGAACTATTTGGAAAAAACTGACCAAAGCATTCCAGAAATCAATGGCGAGGAGTGGCGCGCCGGCATGAAAACATTTATCGGTAAAATCGCGACTGACCATGCGTTTGCCGAGGAATGGGGCGATTTGGGACCAGTCTACGGTGTGCAGTGGCGCAAATGGCCGGACGGCAAGGGCGGGACGATTGATCAAATCCAAAATGCCATCGATATGATACGGAGTAATCCGACGTCGCGGCGCAACATCGTTAGTGCTTGGAACGTGGCGGAAATTGATGATATCGCCCGAGCCGGTGGACTGCCGCCGTGTCACACTATGTTCCAATTCAATGTGCGGCCGGGCGGGGACGGTGAGAAAGATAAACTGGATCTAGCGTTAACACAGCGTTCGGCAGACATGTTCCTGGGCGTGCCGTTTAATATTGCCAGCTACGCGCTACTGCTGTCGATGATTGCTCAGGTGACAGATAAACAGCCCGGCGAATTCATCCATACCTTGAATAGCGCGCATATTTATAATAATCACCGCGCGCAGGTTGACGAGCAACTGTCGCGCCGTCCGCTGCCGCTGCCGAAACTGTGGTTGAATCCTGAGGTTAAGAGTATTGATGATTTCACTATTGATGATATTCGTCTGGAAGATTACGAGCATCATCCACCGATTAAGGCGCCAATCGCGGTGTAAATTGCTATCATGCTGCGGCTTTTCGCCGATAGATCACAAAGTCAAGAGCGTAGACATTAGCTTCATCTGCTGGGCGGTGGACACGGTCAGTCTCTTCCCAAACGGTCATATCGAGCTCTGGGAAAAAGGTGTCAGCGTCTGAAAATGTAGCGTCCACCTCAGTGGCGTAAATAGTGTCGATCTCCGGCATGCCCAGTGCATCACCATAGACCTGTGCACCGCCGATGATAAAGGTTGGGTAGCGTGACAACGCCAGGGCGCTTGACAGGTTCACAGCTGTAAGGACGCCTTTGACGCCCGTCGGTCGTGAGGAGATAACGATATTTTCACGCTCCGGTAGTGGACGACGACCGATTGATTCAAAGGTTTTCCGACCCATAATGACATTGCCACCTCTGGTCAGTCGTTTGAAATGTGCCAGATCCGCTGGTAAACTCCGGCCCCACGGTAAATCACCACCTCGGCCGATGGCGCGGTTGGTATCATATGCAACGATGATGGCTTTCTCCATATATTCAGTGTATCATGAGGCGCCGGCTATATGCTATAATATAGTTCATGAATAAAGTAAATAGTTACTTGGTACCAACTGTTATCGAAAAGTCTTCTGACGGCGAACGAGCGTTTGATATTTATTCACGCCTTTTGAACGAGCGAATAATTTTTCTGGGCGAGGAGGTGAACGAGCACACCGCCAATATTGTGGTGGCGCAGTTGTTGCATTTGGCTCAGGTTGATCCAGAGGCTGACATCTCGCTGTACATCAATAGTCCTGGTGGTAGCGTCTACGACGGGCTGGCTATCTACGACACTATGAATTTCATCAAACCAGACGTGGCGACCTATGGCATCGGTTTGCAAGCCAGTATGGGTGCATTCTTGCTGTCAAGCGGCGCCAAAGGCAAACGATTTTGCTTGCCACACGCCAAAGTGATGATCCATCAGCCATCGTCAGGTACGCGAGGTAAGGTGACTGACATGGAAATTGACCTGAAAGAGACGCTGGAGATGAAGGAAATGCTGGCAAAAATCATGGCCAAAAACACTGGTCAAAAGCTCGCCAAAATCAAAGCTGACATGGAGCGCGACTACTGGATGAAGCCAGAAGAAGCCGTAGCCTATGGCCTGATCGACGCGGTGGTCAAGAAAGCATAACTTATATCTCGCGAATATCATCAAAGCGCGCGCCAGCACCGTAAATGCCAGCTTGAGTGACAATGTTGCGCAGATTAGTGGGATTTCGAGGCATCGTCGAACATTGCTGCCAGGCTTTTGATGCCTCACCGTAAATATCACAAATGCGTCTACTGAAATCCTTGTTGAGCATCAGCGTCGCATAATATCCCATTTTCATGGTTCTGACCTGGCCGTCCAGATAGTTGTTATAACTTGGATCAATTTCGCTCAATGGAGCTGTACCCTCGGCGGTTTGTACTGGTGGGTCAATCAGTCGGGCTTTTAAGGCCGGCAGTCCAACGGCGATGCGTCCCATGTCTAGCGCCATACCTTGCTGTGCTGTATTGTCTCTTTCTATCTCCACCTGCGGTGCGACCAACATGAAATTGCGGGACTTTGAGCAGTATGAGGTCAATGGGTCGAGAAACTCGGGGAAGTCACCTTTCATCTCGCCAAATTGGCTACGGAGATCTGCGCAGCGTGCTCGCTTATAGATTTGCCGCTGATGATAGCCAATAGTCTCTAATATTCTCCTGAAGGCAGCGTCGCCACCACTAAAAGCAAAGCGAAAGTCCGAATCGATGCCGTACATGCGGTCACGAGGATGGACAGGGTGAGTTAGAGGAACTCCGTCGCTAAAATGTCCACCACCAGTCAGTGCTTGCTTGGTAGCGGTTTGCAATAATTCAAGCTGTAGCCGATGTACTGGCTGCGCCCAGTGTTCTGTCGGCAAAATACTGTAGCCGGCGGCAAAGCGACGAGCAAAGTCTTGATCTGTGATTTCTAGCATCATGTGGTCATTGATGCGGAAGAGAGATTTGGGGTCTTGGAGCTGATCTTCATATTGCATGATGCCCATTGGCCAGCCTGACCAGCGCAAAACTTCGCGCATACCGTAGTCAACCCGGTCGACGCACAAAGCCGGTGACGGACACTCCACCCAGTCTTCTGTCTCAGGGAAAACGGTTTCTTCCAGGGTCAGGCCATAGTCGGCTAATGTCTCATCGATACCAAACGTCTCCAGTAACGCTCTCAAATCTTGGTCGTGGAGGTTTTCTCCACCTTGGATGCCTTGGAAAATCCAGTCTCCCAAGTGCGAGAAAGCTGTCTGTCCAACATCAGAAAACAGCGTTCGCAGCTCCAACACGGTTCGCTGTCGGTCATCGAACCGATCATCACCTTCGGTCATTTTCCGCACAAAAGCCAAGCTTCCCCAGATGTGTTGCCACCGGGAAAAGAGGGTTGTGTTGGGTACCGTAGAGAACGATGGCGGCAATGTCAGTTGCTCGACTGCCTGCAGTCTGCGAAACAGTGGTGAACGTGCCAGTTCCATGAGTAGTGAATCGTACGGCTGTCGGTCACCAATTGAACAGTCTCCCCATACCGCATCATGGATCACCATTGAATTGTCTTCCAGCTCATAGGACGGCATATGTAGCGCACCCATGATGGTCTCGCCTGGATCGCCTTGATATCCCGGCATGATGTCTTCTCTGAGGTACAGTTTGTCTGACATACTCTTAGTATAAGATGTTTATAGGCGTCGCCCAAGCATGAGCGATACGTTAGAAAAGGAGCGGTCTATTATTCTTCGGTTGCTGCTTGGCCTGGGCTGAACACCATGACGCCTTTACCAGTTCTTGGGTTGTAACCAAAGACGGCGGCTCGCCCCAGTTTTCTCGGCTCTGCGTCCGGGTCTAGGTCTGGTCGTATTTCCACGGCATTACCGACGATATGAGATTGACCGGGACTACTCTCCTGAGGCAAACATTGATCAATATCAACAGCGACTATCCTGTATGGAGGCACGGGAGCTTCGTCAGGAGTGCTGGGTGTTTCAACCTCTCTAATAATCCCTTGAGGGTCGGCGACTACAAAAGCAGTCTCCCATTTTGAGCCTTCGCCAGTACCAGTGGTTTTTGTACTGAGGCCTAACTCATTTGGTCCAAAAATAACTGGTAAGCATGTTAAGCTATTTTTATGATCCATGTATTTCTCCTTGTCTCTCACTATTAACAATTTGATCAAATACTTTTTATATCATAACAAAAAAGTGTTGATATGTCAATGATGTGATATTGCTATGACGTATATTTGAGGGTAAAAATCAGTATATGATGCTTATGTCAGACGTGCTATACTTTTAACAGATACTGAGGAAAACGGAGGAAACATGGTTTATCGGCGACGGTCGACAGAGCAGCGCTATGTCAAATATCGAAAAATGATGAAACAACAGGCAGCACCTGGGTGTAATTTTTGTCAATTTAGTCCAGAAGACAAGCAAGTGCGAGTAGCGCATGAACACTTCTTGGTGACAGACAACCTATTTCCATATGAGATTTGGGACAGCCATGAAGTCGCTGACCATATCATGATCGTTCCTCGGCGTCACGTTGAGGGCATCTACCAGTTGGACAAGACAGAACGAGCTGAGTTGGTGGATATAATTGCTGAGTATGAAGAGCAGGGATATTCCGTTTACGCCCGCGCTCCGGAAAATAAACAAAAGTCTGTCGCCCATCAACACACCCACCTCATCAAAACGCATGGCAAACCAAAAAATATGTTATTCACTAGCGTTAAGCCGTATATTTTGTGGAGTAAATAAATCATGACTGTTTATAGCAATATCGAAATTCGCCAAGCCATCAGCGACGACGTCATCGTCTGTCAGCCGTTCAATCCTGACCATGTGGCAGAAGCCAGTTTGGATTTTACGCTGGGTCATTACTACTATAAGCAGGAGTTTGAGGGTGAATATCGCGTCTACAATCCCTTTGATGCAGCCTATGTTGCCAAATATTTCAAGGGCCCGCTCAAAGCCATGCCGCATGCCGAATGGTGCAAAGAGCATGATGCAACGCCGTTTCAAAACATCCCACCAGACCATCCGATCATCGTGTTGCGTCCTGGGGAGCGAATCTTGGCGCACACGCACGAGTTTGTGGGCATTCGTGCACAGGGCGGTGCAGCGCAGGTGCTGAGCCGCAGTTCGTGGGGGCGCAATGGCGTGGCGGTTTGCTTTGACGCTGGCTGGATTGACCCAGGGTATATCAATCGGATTACGCTGGAAATTTATAATCTCAACATGCACGAAAGTGTCGTGCTGCCGGTTGGCGAACGCATTGGGCAAATGATTTTTCACAAAACTGGGCCAGTTGAGGGCGGCTATGGCTCTGGGGCTCGTAAGATGAGTGATAAATATCAGACAGGGAACGATTTAGAGGAAATCATCGCTAGCTGGCGGCCGGAGATGCTGCTACCAAAGACATACCGTGATAGGCGCAAAACTCCAGTGCCAATTGACGGCTTGAGTCAGGGGCTGCTGTGATGGAACGCTCGGGCGCCACGGGAGTTTACATCGTCATTGAGGGCAATGACGGCACCGGTAAATCCACGCAAGTAGATATGTTGGCAGCGTGGCTCAGAGAACGCGGCCGTGAAGTTGTTGTTGTCGAGGAGCCAGGCAGTGATGATGAGGCTAAAACCACGCCAGTCGCCAATGAATATCGGAGGGTTTTGAAAGATAATCGGTTCAAGTTAGATCCAGAGGTTAATGTACTGTTGTTCAGTGCGGCGCGGCGTGAATTGTGGTTTCATAAAATTGAGCCGGCTTTACGTCGTGGTGTGGTGGTATTGAGCTCCAGGAGTTACGTGTCGACCTTGGTATATCAGGGTCATGGCGAGGGCGTGGCAGAGGACACTATCATCAGTATGACC
>CAUVOA010000011.1:0-9984 GCA_963553545.1 uncultured Candidatus Saccharibacteria bacterium
GAGGAATATGGCATTTGATCAAGTAAAAATGCTGCAACAGCTACGTAAAGCACAAAAACAACTTGGTAAAGAAATCATTGAAGTAGAGGCTGGTGATGGCGCGGTCATCGTTCAGATCACTGGTGAATTGAAAATCAAATCAGTCAAGATTAATCCTGATATGGTAGACCTAGACAATATCGAACAGCTCGAGCACTGGATTCAAATTGCAGTGCGCGACGGTCTAGCAAAGGCGCAAGAAGTTGCTGCTGAAACAATGAAGCCATTGATGGGCGGCTTGGGTAACCTGGGCATCTAATCTCAATAATGAGTGCTCATATTTTGCCAAAAGCGCTGACGGCGTTGATTGATGAATTTGGTAATCTACCGGGAGTTGGTCCGCGAACCGCCGAACGCTACGCCTATGCTGCTTTGCGGCGCGAGCCAGGACAATCCAAAAGGTTAGCTCAAGCGTTAAATGAGTTGCATCAACGCGTCAAAACGTGTCCGGTGACCTTTGCGCTGATTGACGATGGCGATGACGTATCGCCGCTTTATGCTGACAGCTGCCGCAATCGCCAGCTCGTCTGCGTCGTCGAAGAACCGTTGGATATCATGGCGCTGGAACGAACTGGCCAGTTTGACGGCACCTACCACGTGCTGGGTGGAGCGATTTCACCAATTGACGGTATCGGGCCAGAACAGCTGCACATTCCCGAGTTGATTGAGCGCATCAAGAATGACGGCGTCACTGAGATCATCATCGCCACCAATGCCTCAGTAGAAGGTGAATCGACCGCGCTGTTTCTGCAGCGATACATCCAAGAAGCTGGGTTGACACTGACTGTTTCGCGACTGGCTCGCGGCATCCCTGTGGGAGTCGACCTGGAATACGCCGACCAGATCACGTTGTCGCATGCGCTTGAAGGCCGACGCACACTGTCTTAGTTTTATTAGCATAAGCGACATGCTATACTAATCATATGGAAAAGCCTCGAATTCCTCAGGATAAACTCATCAATCACTCTAAATTCAAAGCGTTCACTCAGTGGGTCCACAAACACCATTTGGCACTGGCACTCGTCGTAAGCGCGGCGGTTGTTGCGATTATCTTCATCATCGCCATGTATTCCGTCCAATCAGACAGTGGTTCGCCATTTTTCGCTGGCACCAAAAAGCCAAAAGAGAAGTTTTACTCGTCACTGACCGGTCTGGAAGTAGCTGACGCAAATGCCGTCAAAGCTCCCGTTACTGGTGTAATTGTCGAAAATAGCCCTAACGCGCGACCACAGTCTGGACTATCAAAAGCTGGCATCGTCTACGAAGCTGTTGCCGAAGGTGGTATCACTCGTTTCTTCGCGTTGTACCAGGGAAATAAGCCGGCCAAAATTGGTCCAGTGCGCAGCTTGCGCTTGTACTATCTGCAGTGGTCAACGCCATACAAAGCCTCAATTTTCCATGTTGGCGGTAGCGCCAACGCCCTCAGCACAGTTCGTAACGGCAAATATCACGATATCGACGAGTTCAGCAATGGCAACTCATACTGGCGGGCCAATGATCGACGCGCGCCACACAATGCCTACACCTCAGGTGAGAAGATTGATCAAACCAACACTGCCAAAGGACACACTGAATCAGTATTCACTGGGTTCAAGCGTGCCGATGGCAAGCCTGCTGAAACACCAAATGCAACTCAGATTGCCATCAATTTCAGTGGTCCACTATTTAACACCAATTACACCTACAACAAAGAGTCTAATACCTACGCTCGCACACTAGCAGGGCAGCCACACAATGACGCCGAGGCTGGGCAGATTGCGCCAAACAGCATCGTGTCACTGGAGGTGAACGTCGAACATCGCCCAGGCAGCCGCGAAGGGTACGAGGATGTCATCACTGTTGGCACTGGCAAAGCGTATATTTTTCAAAATGGCGTCGTAGCTCAAGCCACCTGGAAGCGTGACAATGAAAACGCCGAATTGAAATTGGTCGACGCCGCCGGCAAAGACATCGCGTTGAACCGAGGCCAGACGTGGATCGCCGCCTTTACACCGGGGCGAGGAAGCATTGCATGGCAGTAACCCGTCGCCGATCGATTCGCGACTACAATCGATATTACATGCGTCGGTCGGTATTGCTATTGCTGCTGCCTGTCGGCGTCGCTGCTGCTTTTGCGACCATCACTCATCTCATATTGACGAACCTGGCAGCCGTTGAAGTTAATTGGTACATCATCATCCTGCTCGGCGCAGTCGGAGGCATCATCGGCGCCATCACCATCACACCATTCATTAGCAAACCGATGCGCGACGTGCTCTACGCTGCGGCTTACAAAACAGGGGAGCTGACCGCCGAAAAGCCAACCAAGATCAACTCGCCAGCACACGCACGCACTGGTTTCCAAACCGTGCTTGAGGCCATCTATACCAATGGTGCGCCCGCCAAACCAACTGCCCAAAAAGCTTCGTCTCAACTTGACGCCATCATTCAGTCGCTCAATCACACGCCGTGCGGCATCGTCGTATTGGACCACCAGAAAAACATCATCTTTGCCAATGAAACCGCGCCTGTGGTCTCCAACATGGACGGTGTGCTGACGTTAGGGCTGGACTTTATTGACGAAATTTCTATCAACGAGTGGATCCAAGAAGTCGCCAAAGACAACATCACCGCTCACCACCAGTGGACACGTGTACCAGCTCAATCCAAAACCTCCGCGCCACAAAAGTTCTACGACGTCAGCGCTTCCTACGAAAAAGGTGCAGCTGGCGAAACGGTCATCATCCTCTTTGATCGCTCAGCCAAATACTTACCCGAAGAAGAGGATCTCAATTTCATCGCCTTTGCAGCGCACGAACTCCGTGGACCCATCACCGTCATCCGCGGTTACTTGGACATCTTGGAGCAAGAGCTTCACGACCGCCTGCGGGACGATGAACCGCAATTGTTCAATCGTCTGACCGTTTCCGCTAATCGCTTGTCCAGCTACATCAATAACATCCTCAATGTTTCAAAGTTCGATCGGCACCACCTGTACGTGCATCTACGCGAGGACACGTTGGAAGCCATTTACGCTACCATCGCTGACGACATGCAGCTGCGCGCCTCAGCTCAGCACCGTATGCTGAATGTATCTATCCCTAGCAACTTGCCGACCGTAGCAGCCGACCGTGGTAGCATTGGGGAAGTGATTTCCAACCTCATCGACAATGCTATCAAATACAGCTTCGAAGGCGGAGTTGTCCAAGTTTCCGCCGTGCAAAAAGGCGAATTTGTAGAAGTTTCCGTCTCAGACAACGGCGTCGGCATGCCAGCTGGCGTAATCAAAAACCTCTTTCGCAAATTTTACCGCTCACACCGATCACGCGAAACAGTGGCCGGCACTGGCATCGGCCTGTACATCTGTAAAGCCTTTGTCGAATCTCACGGCGGTAGCATCTCCGCACGCAGCCAAGAGAACCAGGGCTCAATTTTTTCTTTCACCATCCCCGTCTATGCCTCGGTGAAAGAAAAATTATTAGAAGACGGCCAACTAAACAATCGGCTCATTCGCACTGACGGCGGGTGGATAAAAAATCACAAAATGTATAGGGAGTAATCATGGCGATCAAAACAATTTTATGCATCGAAGACGACAGATTTATCGGCGAAATGTACGTGCGCAGCCTGGAGCGTGCCGGCTACACCGTCACCTGGATGGTGGACGGCAATGATGGTTTGGTGGCAGCGCGTAACCAGCCGTACGACTTGATCATTTTGGATTTGATGCTGCCAGAGCAGCGTGGCGACCAGATCTTGGACGCCCTCAGAAACGGCGAAACTGATCTGGTGCCTAACAGCAAAATTCTCATCATGACCAATTTTGAGCAAGACGACCAATCCAAGTCGCAGCTACTGCCCAGAATCGACGGCTATCTCATCAAAGCCGACATCACGCCTCGAAAACTACTGGAGGTGATTGAGCAGCTGGGCGAGTAGTACAAGAACACAGCTTTCAAAATAAATCACTACAATACTAAAAAGAACTACCCAAGAGGGCAGTGCTGATAATTTCTCTATGGTGACCTCACGGGGAATCGAACCCCGGTTGCCGGGATGAGAACCCGGTGTCCTAACCGCTAGACGATGAGGCCAACACTAAGCATCATACCACGACGTAGCCGCTTTTGTCTATACCGCCGCGCCAGCCAACAGAGACGCGCTTGCGTTTTACCACAGTTTGACGCTATACTTAATATCATGAAAGAATCGAGGGTGGGGCAGTCTGACAGAACATTTTCCAAATTTTGGCTGCGCCGTCTCAGCAAAGCCTCGCTACTAGTCAATCTCTTCATTCTCCTCACGTACGCATCAGCTCGTTTTTTGCCTGGCAATTATCGCTTTACTATTGGCGATTCAGTGACTAACCTAGCCGCCGCTATCAGCGTATTGTCCGCAGTCTGGGCGCTTGGTCTCTGTGTTTGGACGCCCAAAAAACAACGCGCCTACCTGGCATGCGCCACCTATGCGTCGCTCATCATCACCATCGCCGCACTCATCGCCACCAGCGGCGGCATCTATTCTCCATTTACCAGCCTCTGGCTCATGGTGACCGTCTTTGCTGCGGTATTTGGGTTGTGGCTGACTGGCGGCATCATCTTGCTGGTTGTGGCGCACATCGCCATGATTCATTTCGAAACACCACTGACGCTGGAGCAAATAGCCATCAGCTTAGCGCTTGGTGTTATGCCACTCGTCCTAAGCATCGTTCTATGGCGATACCAACCGCAGAAAAAGCTTGATGACCGATTTACTGAACTGGAAAATAGGCTAACCTCTGCCGAAGGTAAGTCTGATGTTGTCATCAATACCATCGACGACGGCGTGATGGCTATTTCCAATGACGGTATCATTGAGCTCATCAATCCAGCCGCGCAACAGATGATCGGCTGGGACAAAGGCGACGCTTTGGGTTTAAGTTGGCAGAGCGTCCTCAAACTGGTGCTCAAGGACGGATCTGACATCCCAGAGGGCAAACATCCCGTTGCTCAAGCATTGTCTTCAAACCAGCCCACCCACAGCGACAACCTATTTCTCAAAACTTCTTCAGACAAACGACTACCGATCACCATCGTCAGTTCTCCCATAGGCCCACAAAAGGAAGGTGTCATCATCGTGTTCCGCGACATTTCCAAAGAACGCGCCGAAGAGCGAGAGCAGGCCGAGTTTATCTCCACTGCCAGCCACGAAATGCGCACGCCTGTGGCTTCCATCGAGGGGTATCTGGGCCTAGCGCTCAACCCAGCCACTGCCCAAATTGACGATAAAGCACGCGACTTCATCACCAAAGCGCATGCCTCCGCTCAACACCTGGGTCGATTATTCCAAGACCTGCTGGATATCAGTAGAGCCGAGGATGGACGTCTCAAAGATGAACCAAAGCTATTTAACGTCACTGATTTTGTGGCAGACATCTTTGAGGGTCTGGCGCACAAAGCCGCCGAGAAAAATCTGCTCTATTCGTTCCGGCCGCACGCCCTAGCCAAAGACTCCGCTGATCAGCATTTGCAGCCCATTTATTATGCCTTTGTCGACCCCGACCATTTCCGGGAAATTACCGCCAACCTCATAGAAAACGCCATCAAATACACCAAAGAAGGCGAGGTCGTGGTTGACGTCACTGGCGACTCGTCAAAGGTGGTTGTCAGTGTGATGGACTCTGGCCTAGGCATCCCCGCAGAAGACGTGCCGCATCTTTTCCAAAAGTTTTATCGGGTTGACAATTCAGCCACTCGCGAAATCGGCGGTACTGGTCTGGGACTGTATCTGTCTCGCCGACTCGCCGAAAGCATGTCAGGTGACTTACGCGTCGAAAGTGAGTACGGCAAGGGAAGCACCTTCTTTTTGGAAATACCACGGATTTCCAAGGAGGAAGCCGCTCACAAAGAAGCCTCCTTGCAGCCAGCACCAGTTCAGTACCATCAGCCGCAAACTCCAGTAGCTTCTGTCGTCACACCCGCTGAGCCGCCAGTGACACCTCAGTCTCAGCAGCTAACCGAACCTGCCCTAGTCACTGAGCCGTCTATCCAGCCCAACCAACCACCACAGCCGCAGCCAACACCAACCAGCCCAGAACACGCCACGCTTGCCGACATCGAACATCATTTAGAGACCAGCCGTCGCGCCATCAGCATACCACGGAGAACCAATAATTCATAAAAGCATAAGAATGATAGCAATTTTAATAATAATATCGTATAGTAGGTAGTAGATATGACAAAAATTTTACTCGTTGAAGATGACAAAAGTTTACGCGAAATCTATGGCGTACGATTATTAGCAGAGGGATACGACATCGTGTCCGCAGGCGATGGTGAAGAGGCGCTCGCCATGGCCATCAAAGAACGGCCAGCACTCATTTTAAGTGACGTGATGATGCCAAAAATTTCTGGCTTTGACATGCTGGATATTTTGCGGTCTGCCACTGAGACCAAAGACATCAAAGTGATCATCATGACTGCTTTGTCTTCAGAGGATCAGCGAGCCCGCGGTGAACAACTCGGGGCTGACCGATATCTCGTGAAATCCCAAGTCGGTATCGAAGACGTCGTGCGTACCGTCCACGAAGTTTTAGGCGACGTTCCAGGACTCACACCAGCACCACAGCCGCAATCAGCTGCCCAGCCAGCAGCACCTCAGCCAGCGCCAGCTATGCCACAGTCACCGCAAATGCCGCCGGTCCGACCTGATGTCTCAGCATTGTCACCGCAGCCAACATTGCAAGCTGCCGCACCAGCGCCAGCCACACTGCCGCAACCAACTGCGCCTTTCTCATCCTCGGCGCCACGTCCTGCCAACCTGGGTGAACGTGTCATTCGCCCGCTTGAAGGTGCCAGCCTGACACCGACAGAAGATGTTGCCAAACTCATGGAACAAGAATTAGAAGGTATTCCAAACCTCAAACCACAGTCAACCGAGCCTGAGCATACCCCAGAGGAAACAGCACCAGCTCCGCAACCTGATACAACTCCAGCAGAAACCATTCCAACACTGACAGCTACCCCAGCTCCTGAAACTCCAGCCGAGCCTACTCACATTCCCGTGACAACACCAGCACCTCAAGCTCCACAAAGCCTACAAAGCGTCGCCGCTCCAGAACAGCCAGCTCCAACTATTCCAGTAGTCCCGGTAGTTAGTCCAGCTCCGCAAGCGCCAACAAACGCTGCGCCGACTCATACGCCACCAGCTCCAGTCCTGCATCCGCTTCCGTCTCAGCCGCCACAACCGCCGCAAACTCCTCCACCAGCACAACCACAAGCGTAAATGTCAGACAATACCACACCGAATCATGAACCTACCCAGCGCCTCAACAAATTCCTGGCGCTGGCGCTTGGTGTGTCGCGCCGCCAGGCTGACGAGCTGATCGAGCAGGGCAAGGTCACGGTGAACGGCCAGCCTGCCAAGCTCGGCCAACGCATCACCACCACCGACATCATTCGCCACGGCAACAAACGACTCACCGCCCAAACCCACCAGCTCATTCTCCTCCACAAACCCGTCGGCTACCTCTGTTCGCGTGCCTCTCAGGGCGGCGTACCGACTATTTACGAATTATTACCGACCAGTCTCCATCACCTCAAACCCGTTGGTCGCCTCGACAAAGACAGTTCTGGGCTCATCCTTCTCACTAACGACGGGGATTTTGCCCATCAAATGACACACCCATCATTTTATAAAATAAAGCGCTATCTCGTGACACTCGACCAGCCGCTCCAGCCTCTCCACCGGCAAATGATCAATGACTTTGGCGTGCAGCTACCTGACGGACCGAGCCGCTTGACGCTGGAACGCCAGCACGACGGTGACGACCACCGCTGGATTGTCCAGATGAGCGAAGGTCGCAACCGCCAAATCCGCCGCACCTTTGCCGCTCTCGGCTACACTGTCACCAAGCTCCACCGCACAGATTTTGGTAATTACAGCCTTGGTAATATCAAGCGCGGGGAATTCCAAGAAAGCAAATTGACACCAGGTCAATAATTGATGTATCGTATAGGTATATAGGAGGACATACCATGCGAGAAGGTAACAAATTTTCAATTGAAAATGATAGTGGATTATGGCGGAAAAAAGTAGGAGCCATGCTTGGTGTAGTAGCCAGCGCCGCACTAGCCATTTCAGGTTGTGGTGCACCAATATCAGAAACAGCACCAACGGCAACTACAGAAGGATCTACAATCAGCCCGGAGCTAGACTCAACCAACCAGTCCAATCTCGACTGGCAGATTGTTGACCGGAACTGTTTTGATGAACCTGACTGCAAGCATAAAATATCATCAGTAAGGAAAGCCTGCGATGGCACCACTCTACTATACGAATATTATAATTACTACGGGCAAGGTGGCATCACAGCAATCCCTAACAGTCCCGAGTGCACCGCTTCACCAGCACCAGAAAGCAGCCCAACACCAGCCGCTACTGCAATACCCACTCCAGCAGGCTAAGGTCAGCCCCATTTCGCATACCGCTCATCCTCGCCAAATCCTCACGCCTCTGGTATAATAGGCGTAATTATGTCTAGTAAATTACCTACCGTCGCCATCATCGGCCAAGCTAACGTTGGCAAAAGTTCATTGTTCAATCGCTTAACGCGCGCCCGCACCGCCATCGTCGCCCGCGAAGCCGGCACCACCCGCGACAACGTCGTCGGCAAAGTTTCATATAAGCGCCGCGCCTCATCTCCTGACGAGGCAAGCCAAGCTGAATTCTGGCTCATCGACACCGCCGGCCTCAAACCCGCCGAAGACGAATTCGAAGCCACCATCCAAGACCAAATCGCCGACGCCTCCGCCGCTGCCGACGTCATCCTCGTCATGGTCGACTCCACCGTCTATCCATCAGACGCCGACCGCCAACTCGCCAAAAAAGCCTTAAAAAGCGGCAAGCCCGTCCTCCTCGTTGCCAACAAAGCCGACCTGAGAGGCTCACTCCACACCGACGAATTCAAGCGTCTCGGCATCAAAACCATCATCAAAACCTCCGCCGAGCACAACATTGGCATTTCTGAGCTACTCGACAACATCGCCGAACTTATCCCGCCAGCCACTCAAACCGCACCTGACGACATCATCCGCGTCGCCCTCATCGGCCGGCCAAACGTCGGCAAAAGCAATCTGTTCAACACCCTGGCAGGCAAGCAGCAAGCCATCGTCGCCAACGTCGCCGGCACCACCCGCGACGTCAACCGTGTCCAAGTCCGCTACCATGGCCAGACCATCGAGCTACTCGACACCGCCGGCATTCGCCGCCAAGGCAAGCAAGAGACTGGCATCGAAAAGTTCTCAGTCCTACGCACCATGCAAGCCATCAACGAAGCCGACATCTGTTTTCTGCTGATGGACGTCAATGAATTGAATGTCGGGCTAGACCAACGGCTGGCGGGCATCATCGACGAAGCAGGCAAGGGACTCGTTCTAGTGGTCAGCAAGTGGGACTCCGTCGAAGGTAAAGATGCCTACACTCACGACGAGCTAGCGCCGCAAATTAGCTATCATTTCAAATTCACCCCCTACGCACCACTGATCTTCACCTCATCAGTCACCGGCCAAAATGTCGCCAAATTGTTCGACCTCGCCCTCGATATCCATACCCGTCGCCGCCAAGAGTGCAAGACCCGTGTCCTCAATGACCTCTTACAAAAAGCCGTCGCCGCTCATCCGCCAGCTGGCCTGAAAAACTCGCATCCAAAGCTCCGCTACATCGTCCAGACCGACACGGCTCCGCCATGGTTCGTCATCTACGGCAGCAACCTCAAATTCGTCCACTGGAGCTACAAACGCTACTTGGAGCGAACTTTACGCGAAGCTTTCAATTTCGCGGGGACGCCCATTAAACTATCTTTCCGCGACGAAAAACAGCTGAAAGCCAACCGCGAACGCATCGCCCGCGGCCTGGCGCCCGTCACCAAGGCCTACAAACAAGCCAAAAATGCCGAAAAAGGCATATAAATGATGCAAGCCACAACCT